>QKDG01000208.1 GCA_003246805.1 Clostridia bacterium
GGCGACTACCTGCAAAGGATGTACAAACCATTGCAGGCTTACAATAAACACCTTTGATAATGGCAGAAAGTTTATAGGTGGCAATCAGTGCCAGAAGCCTATTGCGACCGATAAAACAATAAAGACATACAGCCTTTATGATTATAAAAAAGAGCTTTTGGCGGGATATTCATCGTTCGAAGGTGAGAGAGAAACCATAGGTATCCCTATGGGGCTAAATATGTACGAGCTGTTGCCGTTCTGGTATACATTGTTTAAGGAGCTTGGCTTTGGCGTTAAAATTTCACCGCCGTCAACAAAAAGCCTGTATATCAAGGGGCAGGCATCAATACCGTCGGATACTGTGTGTTATCCTGCAAAGTTGATTCACGGCCATGTAAAAGAGCTTATAGAAAGCAAGGTTGATGCATTGTTTTATCCCTGCATGAGTTATAATCTTCAAGAAGGGCTTGGCGACAATCACTATAATTGCCCTGTCGTTGCGTATTATCCTGAGGTTATCGGCGGTAATATGAAGGAAACTGAAACAGTTAAATATATAAAGGACTATGTAGGCCTGCACAAACGCAAGGAATTCCCAAAAAAATTTCATGAAATTTTGTGCAAGTATTTTGACAATATCAGCTTTAAGGATGTAAACCGTGCAGCAACAAACAAAAGCATATGCAGAATATAATAGCTTTATGCAAAAAATACAAATTAAGGGCGAGGAATACTTAAAGATAGCAAATGATAAAAATCTCCCGATAATCGTACTTGTGGGAAGACCATATCATCTTGACAATGAGATTAATCATGGTATAGATAAATTTATCAGTGAAAGCTCAGCCGTTCTTATTTCTGAGGATGGGCTTGCTGAAAGATACGAAAAAATGCCCACAACGGTTTTAAACCAGTGGACATATCATTCAAGGCTGTATTCTGCTGCGAATTTTGTGGCAGAAAGTGAAAATCCAAATATAAATCTGGTTCAGCTTGTTTCGTTCGGTTGTGGTGTTGATGCCATAACAACTGATGAGGTAAGAAAAATTCTTGAAGAAAAAAATAAGATATACACACAGATAAAGATTGACGAAATCACAAATCTTGGAGCAGTAAAAATCAGGCTTCGCAGCTTGTTTGCTGCAATCAAGCAAAAGGAGGGTGAGAAAATTGAAAACAGATAACGGGAGAATAGAGTTTACTTCTGAAATGAAGAAAACACATAAAATACTGTTCCCTAACATGGCAGAAATTCATTTCAGAATTCTTAAAAATGTTTTTATAAGCTACGGCTATGATGTTGAGCTGTTGACGAATACCGACCAAAGTGTTATAGATGAGGGGCTCAAATATGTACATAACGATACCTGCTATCCTGCCCTTTTAACAATTGGGCAGATGATAAGCGCTTTAAAAAGCGGGAAGTATGACCTTGACAGAACAGCACTAATGATGTCACAGACGGGTGGCGGATGCCGTGCCTCAAATTATATCCATCTTCTGAGAAAAGGGCTTAAAAATGCAGGCATGGGGCAGATTCCTGTTATTTCTATCAATCTGTCAGGGCTTGAAAAAAACAGTGGCTTTAAAATAACCTTGCCTATGCTTTTCCGTGCGCTTGCTGCTATTGCTTATGGTGATATGCTGATGCTGCTTAGCAATCAGGCAAGGCCATACGAAATAAACAAAGGCGAAACAAACCAGCTTGTAGATATATGGGTTGAGAAGATTTCAAAAGAGTTTGAACAGAATAAGGGTATTTCTGCAAAAGCAATAAAAGCGAATTTAAAGGAAATTGTTGCGTCATTTGAGAAAATTGAGCGTGATGGCACGATTAAAGTCAGGGTTGGAATTGTTGGTGAGATTTACGCAAAATATTCTGCCCTTGCAAATAATAATCTTGAAGAATTTTTGTTCAACGAAGGGTGCGAGGTAATGCTGCCTGGTATGCTTGGGTTTTTGTTGTTCAAGGTTGATAATCGCATAGAGGATATAAATCTATATGGGGGGAACAAAATCAAAAAGTTTGCAATGAAAAAGCTGTATAACTATCTGCAACAGTTTGAGGAATTCCTTGATGAAGCGATGCAAACCACAGATAGATTCATAAATCCATCAAAGTATGCGCATCTTAAAGAGCTTGTTGCTCCACTTATCGGTCATGGTTGCAAAATGGGCGAGGGCTGGTTTTTAACAGCAGAAATGCTTGAGCTTGCTGAAATAGGATATGAGAACATTGTGTGTGCGCAGCCATTTGGCTGCCTGCCAAATCATATTGTAGGCAAGGGAATGATAAGGCAGATAAGAGAGGTTTCCCCTGATGCCAATATTGTCGCCGTTGATTATGACCCCGGCGCAACAAAGGTTAATCAGGAAAACAGAATAAAGCTCATGCTATCGGTTGCGCGTGAGAATTTAGAGAAAAAAGATACAAATGCTCATGAAGAAGTCGCAAACCATACAGCATAATTTTATAATTCAAGGCAACTGATTATTTCTGTTGCCTTTTGATTTTTTAGAAAGTGATGGTGTGATATGTTAAACAAATCTGTAATACTATTTGACCTTGATGGTACGCTTACCGACAATTCAGAGGGGATAATAAAATCTGTTCAGTATGCGCTGAGCTTTTTTGGAATAGATGAAAAGGCAGAGGATTTGAAGAAGTTTATTGGTCCTCCCCTAAAAGATTCTTTCATGCAATTTTATAATAAGTATAATTTTAATGAAGAAAAAGCTGAAAAAGCTATAAGCCTTTATAGGGAACGTTTCTCAAAAAAAGGGCTATATGAAAACACTGTTTACGACGGTGTTTTTGAGTTGCTTGAAAGGCTAAAAAACAACAACAAAACAATTGCTCTTGCAACCTCAAAGCCGATAGAATTTTCTTCTAAAATTTTAGAATATCTGAAGCTTGACAAATATTTTGATTTTTTGGCAGCTGATACTTTAAAAGGAGAAAGAGATACAAAAGCAAAGGTTATAGAATATGCTATAA
>QKDG01000199.1 GCA_003246805.1 Clostridia bacterium
ACATTGTGCAAAACTTCAAGAGCCTCACCACTTTTGAACAAAACTCCGTTTTGTGCACCCTTGCCAGTTCCAACCATGATACCGATTGGCGTTGCAAGCCCGAGAGCACATGGGCAAGCAATTACAAGAACCGAAATAAATATTTTAAGGGAAAACTCAATTCCAGCACCCGCCACAAGCCATGAGCCAAAAGCAATAACAGCTATTGCGATAACAACAGGCACAAATATCCCTGAAACAACGTCAGCAAGCTTTGCGATTGGTGCTTTGCTGCCCTGCGCCTGTTCAACCAGCTTAATAATCTGAGATAGAGTAGTATCCTCACCAACCTTTGTAGCCCTGAATTTAATCAGACCATTAATGTTTATGCTTCCTGCAATAACAGTATCGCCAATCTTTTTTTCAACAGGGATACTCTCACCAGTCAGCATACTTTCATCTATCGAAGTCTGTCCCTCGATGATTTCGCCATCAACCGGGATTTTCCCACCCGGCTTTACTACAACAATATCTGATACTACAACATTGTCAACAAAAACTTCAATTTCATTACCCTCGCTGATTACCGTTGCAGTATCAGGAGAAAGCTCAATCAACGCTTTTATAGCGTTTCCTGTTTTGCTTTTTGAGTTTTCTTCAAGTGTTTTCCCAAGCAGAATAAGAGTTATTATTACAGCACTGCTTTCAAAATATAAGTTATGAACAGCATGAGAATTGCCGTTTATCAAGGCAAAAGCGTTAAAAACACTATATAAAAATGCTGCTGAGGTTCCTATCGCAACCAGGCTGTCCATGTTCGGGTGCCCTTTAAACAGGTTTGAAAATCCCCGCGTAAAAAACCTATAACCAGCTACAATTACAGGCAAGGTGAGAAAAAGCTAAAGCTGAACAAGGGCATAATTAATTGGGTTGCTGCCCATTTTTAGAAAATCGGGCAGAGGTGCTGCCCCCCACACCATAGGCGCCATTGCTATATATAAAAGGGGCAATGAAAATACAATAGATATTATCAGCTTTGTTTTAAGAATTTTGAATTCCTTTGCCTTAAACTCTTTTTCCTTTTTTCTGTCTGTTTCGTCAGCAGGAATTGCCCCGAAGCCGAGAGATTTTATTTTTTCTATTATCTCTTGTTGAGAGATAATGCCATCATCAAACTCAATTATTGCAGAAGCAAGGGGCAGATTCACATTGCATAGAATAACGCCATTTGCTTTCCTCAGATTTGTTTCTATCGAGCTGCTGCAACCAGCACATGACATTCCTGTGATTTTCAATTCTGTTCTAATTTTCATTGTGCATCTCCTTAGCTAAAAATATATAATCATACAAAATTGGTATGATTATATTATACCACAAATTTCTTGCTGATACAACATTAACCGATAACAAATATCAGCACCAGGCATATAATATAGTATCCTCTTTATATGAAAAAATATTTTATTCAACTTGCACGTTTGTGTGCAAATTAATAGGGTTTTCAGTATATAAGTGAAAATTATTAACGAGAGGTGAATATAATGCTTAGATTTATGGAAACAGTGGCTGCCGTTACAGGCGGATTGCTTGGATTTATTTTTGGTGGTATGGATGGTATTCTTTATGCATTGCTTGCTTTTATAATTATAGATTATATAAGTGGTTGTTTGGTTGCAATTTCAAAAAAAGAGCTTTCAAGCGAGATAGGTTTTAAGGGAATCAGCAAAAAAATAATAATAATGGCTTTGGTTGGAGTGGCAAACATAGTAGATTTGCAGATACTCGGCCAGGGTTCAGCGTTGAGAACAGCAACAATATTCTTCTATATAGCGAATGAGGGTATATCTATTTTAGAAAATGCAGGCCAGCTCGGCTTGCCTTTGCCTAAAAAGCTTGTAGGGATTTTAAAGCAAATAAATACTGAGGAGGATAACGACGATGACAATCAAGGGGATTGATGTTTCAATATGGCAGCCACAAATAGACTGGAAAAAGGTTTATGATGACGGAGTAAGATTTGCAATACTCCGTGGTGCTTATGGCACATATGTGGATACAAAATTTCACGAGCATATCAAAGGTGCTCAGGCACAGGGGATACAAACAGGGGTGTATGTATATTCCATTGCCAAAAATGTTGCTGAAGCAATTTCAGAAGCAGACCATGTCTTGGAGCTTATAAAGCCATACCAGATGACATACCCTGTAATTATTGATATGGAAAGCGAAGAGCTTGACGCTTTGTCGATGGAAGAAAGAACCCGTATAGGAATTGAATTCTGCGAAAGAATAGAAAACGCCGGCTACTATGCAATGATATATGCAAATAAGTATTGGCTGGAAACAAAGCTTGACTATGAAAAATTGAAGCCTTATGATGTATGGCTTGCTCAATGGGCAGAAAAGGCAACATGGGGTGGAAATTATGGTATCTGGCAAACTGGGCTTGGAAAAGTAAATGGAATTGGTGAATGCTCGGTTGATATTGCATACAGGGATTATCCTTCAATCATGAGGAGCGCAAATCTTAACAGGATTTCAGCAAATTCATCATCAGCAGGAAAAGAAATTCAGGTAGGAATGAGAATAAGATATCAGGGAACAGTATATGCATCAAGCTGGGGTGTCGGAAACCAGATAACAGTTAACGGAACATTTACTGTTATGCGTGTAATAAAGAACAGGATTTATGGCGTTCAGATAGACCAGCTCGGCTGGGTAGCAGAAAAAGACTGTATTATAATATAAAAAAAGAGCCTTGTGGCCCTGCTAAGAGTGTCGAAAAACTATGATTTTTGATGCGAAGGGGTACGGGGGCGACCTTAAAGCCCCTGTATATATGTGCTAAATTTATAATAAAATTGTAGAAAGCCCCCGACTTTGGTTGTATCAAAATCGGGGGCTTTTTCAATCGTCTAAGCTTATTATTACTAAAACTAAAATGTCTGGCTTTTTGTTGGCAAAAGTATAGCAGCTATTATATAAACAATAATACCTGGCCCTGGTATCCCAAATAATACAAACAATAGTCTTACAATATTCGCATCAAGATTAATGTATTCGCCTATTCCACCGCAGACACCAGCAATAATTTTATCATTTTCCACCCTGTATAATTTTTTTGGCATAAAAATTCCTCCTTAAAATCAATTAAAATCTACATCAATATCGCCAACACCGGCATTAATACTCATTGTGAATTCCCCGTTGTTTGAC
>QKDG01000188.1 GCA_003246805.1 Clostridia bacterium
GCATCCGATGTCTTGTCCATAAGATTAACAGCTATTACTGTGCCCAGAATAGCGATAATTGCAACAACAACAAGCAACTCAATAAGTGTAAAGCCCTTTGCATTTTTCTTTTTTCTTAAAAACTCTTTCATACTAATTCCTCCAAATTTTATTATTTTAATGCTTTTTTAAAAAGCAAAAAAAGTCAAAGTTATGCGTTTAGCAAGAACTGGTTTAAATCCTTTGAAGAGCTACATCTGTCAAGCGCGTTTTCCAAGGTTATAAAACCGCCTTTTACTAATCTTGCAAGCTCCTGGTCACGCGACTGCATTCCTAAATTTTTACCAGTTTGTATTGCCGTCGGTATCATATGGACTTTATCATCGCGTATCATTGCTTTTATAGCATCTGTGGCATTCAAAACCTCCATACAAGCTATCCTGCCAGCATTGTCAGCCTTAGGGACGAGCAACTGTGTGCATATACCAACCAATACCGACGCAAGCTGTGTTCGTATCTGCTTTTGCTGAGCCCCAGGAAAAACGTCAATAATACGGTCAATGGTAGTGGCAGCGCTTGATGTGTGAAGGGTTGACAAAACAAGATGCCCGGTTTCAGCCGCTGTTATAGCTGCGTTGATTGTCTCATAGTCACGCATTTCTCCCACAAGAATAACATCTGGGTCTTCACGCAGGGCAGAACGCAAGGCTGATGAAAAATCAGAAACATCTATACCTATTTCACGCTGATTTATCATACACCTTTTATGGTCGTGAACATACTCGATAGGGTCTTCTATCGTAATAATATGTGCGCTTTTTGTCAGATTTATGTGATTAATCATAGCGGCAAGGGTTGTGGATTTTCCCGAACCTGTAGGCCCGGTAACTAAAACCAGTCCCCTTGGCCGCGATGCAAAATCGGCTAAAATACTCGGCAGCTTAAGCTCCGAAATAGTTGGGATTTCATTTCTCAATAAACGGATAGCAACAGCGGTATGGCCGCTTTGGCGATAAACGTTTACTCTATGGCGAAAGCCTTTTAAACTGATATAGGTAAAATCAGCGTCTTTCTGGTTTTTGATAAGCTCGCGCGCAATATCATGTGCCATATGATCGCTCATCTGTAATATGGCATATTCCATTAGCTCAGGATATTCATTTAGCTTTCTTAAAGCACCAGCTTGTCTGACTATAGGGGGCATTCCTACAGTTAAGTGAACATCTGAACAGTCAAGTACCCTTGCGTCATCAAGTATTCTATCAATTTCCATAAAAACCTCGCTAAATTCATAATTAGTTATGTAGATAATCAGATTGTGTAGGTTACTCTTATTAATTCATCTATTGAAGTTTTGCCTGAAACTACAAGCTCAGCAATATTATCTCTCAAAAGTTTTGTTCCGTTTTTCGTGGCAAGCTCTCGAATTTCCTCAACCTTTCCCCCGTGTGAAATTAATGATATAAGCTCAGAATCCGCAAGAATAATCTCGTGGATTGAAGTTCGCCCTGTGTATCCAGTGTTGTTGCATTCCTTGCACCCGACAGAATCATATATGGTGATTGAGTTTTTTATACCTATAAGTTCGTTGTCAACATCGGTTGTTGCTCTTGCCTTTTTGCAATGCGGGCAAAGAATCTTAACAAGCCTTTGTGCAACTACTCCAATCAAAGAGGATGCGACCATATATGCAGGGACTCCCATATCTATAAGACGGACAATTGTTGATGCAGCATCATTAGTATGCAAGGTTGACAAAACAAGGTGGCCTGTGATAGCGGCCCTGATAGCGATTTCGGCAGTTTCCTGGTCACGCATTTCACCAACCATAACAATATCCGGGTCTTGTCTTAAAATTGAACGGAGGGCAGCAGAAAAAGTCATTCCCGCCTTTTGGTTCACCTGGCATTGATTTATTCCCTCAATATTCTTTTCAACTGGGTCCTCAACCGTTATTACATTAACGTTAGGCTTTGCAACCTCGTTTAATGCAGCATATAAGGTTGTAGTTTTCCCTGAACCTGTGGGGCCTGTTACCAATAAAATACCCTGAGGGACCTTGAGCATTCTTGAAAACATCTGGTAATTATATGGGTTCATTCCAAGTTCTTTTATAGTCCTTAATGTTCCGTCACCCAAAGATAAAATTCGTATTACTATCTTTTCACCATTTACCATAGGTAATGAGGATATACGAAGGTCAACATGGTTACCGTCAATAGTTTGTGAAAATCCACCGTCCTGCGGTAATCTTTTTTCGGCAATGTTCATATTGCTGATAATTTTATATCGCGTAATCAAAGATGCATGCACAACATTTGAAACCTGCATCATTTCCGTCATATCGCCGTTTACGCGTATACGAATTTTTGTATTAGTCTTAAATGGCTCTATATGAACATCAGTAGCACCTAACCGATACGCATTTTCAATAATCTGTGTTGCAAGCTTTACGATAGGGGCATTTTCAACCTTTTCGCTTGATAAACTACTTTCATCACTGGCTTTTTCTTCTTCAATCAAAAACTCTTTTTTAACATTTTCAACAACACTATCCATGGCTTCTCTTGAATAAAGCCTGCCGATTGCCCTGATAATATCTGATTTAGCCGCAAGTAATGGTGTAACTTCCATCCCTGAAATAACCTTAATATCCTCAAAAATATAGAAGTTTATAGGGTCGTTCGTTGCAACCTGCAAATACTTCCCATCAATTCCGATAGCTATTACAGTATATTTCCTTGCTATTGCCTCGGGAATTTTCTTTACTACTTCTATTGAAATGGGATAGGTAGAAAGCTGAACATAAGGTACATTCAATCTTCCTGCCAGCGCTTTTGCAAAGCTTGTTTCTGTCAAAAAGCCAAGCTCAACTATTACGTCTCCAAAAAGCTTTCCTTTTGATTTTTTTTGAAAACTCAGCACTTCGTCAAGTTGTTCTATGGTAATTAATTTATTTTCAACAAGGTACTGTCCTATGGGAATATTCCTCATTTTAACCTCCTGATTGATATTTGTTGTATTATTCCAAAAAATATGTTATAGTAATACCTATAATTATTTAGGAGAACGAATTATGCAGCTTTTAATCTATACTATGGCAGGTGTTTTAGGCATTGTAGTCGGCAGCTTTTTGAATGTATGCATTTATAGGCTTCCGCGAGAGGAATCTGTGGTTATAAAACCATCACACTGCACAAGTTGTGGGGTGAAAATCAAAAGATATGACTTGATACCAATTCTTAGCTATATATTTCTAAAAGGCAAATGCCGGAATTGCAAAGCCACAATCTCTTTACGATATCCTTTTATTGAATTGCTAAATGGCTTGTTATGGATTTATAGTTATTATTCTTTTGGTTTGAGTGTTAAAACAATACTGGTATCTCTTATGTTCTCTTCTCTCATTATTGTAGCATATATGGACTGGGATACGCAACTAATTAACATAAATAATGTCAATTTTATTCTACTTCTTGCTGTTTTCAACATTATTTTTGTTCACGAAGAAAAATTGTGGAGCTATTTGATAGGAAGTGCTATTGTCAGTATTCCATTTTTATTAATACATATCTTTTCAAAAGGAAAAGCTATGGGATTTGGTGATGTTTATCTGATGTTTGCAGCAGGGCTTTTTTTGGGGCTCGAAGCAACAGCTACTGCAATAATGATTGCCCTTGTTTTAGGCTCATTTTGTGGGATTTTAATCAAGCACGTTACTAAATCAAGCAGATTTGCTTTTGGTCCTTTTCTTTCAATCGGAATAGGCATTGCAGCTGTTTATGGCAACAATATCTTTAACTGGTATTTAAATCTTATCAGGATAAACTGATTAATTGATATTGTATAATATATAAGTATTCTTGCCCGCTGGTCTTATTGTTAAACCTGGCGGGTTTGTTATTGTAGCCGAAGCATCAATAACTGTTACAGGTGTGCTGTTTAATTCGAGATTTTTCAAGTTAATTGTGCTTGAACTGCTGAATACATCTGTCGGGTTATTATACTTATCCTTATTATAAACATCAATACTAGTTATAATATTATAACCACTCACTGCTATGTCAATATCGTAAAAGAATTTGAAATAACCATTTTCACCATAGGCTAGCTTTTCAGAATCGCTAAGCTTTTCTTTTTTATATATTCGCCCGTTTACAGTAGCACCGTCATATACAACATTGTTATTGTTAATACAAATTACTGAATAATTTGAATACTGAGAAGTATATCCAGGATAATCAGAGGAGTTGTTTATGATAATAATATCATCTGAATACCTTATGCTTTCTTCAATATAGTATATAAAGGAACGTGAAATTTGCTGTTGCTGTTGTATTCTTTTCGTATCGTTAAACAGATTGAAAACCGGAGGAATAATAGAAACAACAGCCGATAGCAACAAAGTAGATATAGCAATTACCAAAAGTAGCTCAAGCAAAGTAAAGCCTTTTATATTGTGATATTTTTTCATCTGCTTCACCTCAAAAAGCTGAAATTTTATTCATAAAATTTTATGTGAACATTCTCATCAGTTGCTCCGCCTTCCCACTTGTCAACCTCTAAATCTATTGATTCACCGGTAGATGGAAAATTGAATGTAATAATGTCGCTACTGTTGCTTGTCGCATTTGTTTTATCATCCAATTCTATTGCATCGCCTTGTAACTGGAGCTCGTCATTTATCTCATGATTTTTGATATTTATCTTTATAACAGTAGCAAACATTACTGCCAGCACCATAGAAAGAATTGTGAATACTGCCAGCGCTACCAGGACTTCAATAAGCGTGAAGCCTTTAAAACTCTTCTTGTTCTTCATAGCCATCCTCCTTTAGGAGTTCCTCGAATAGCCATCGATACTCCATGAGCTTGAACCACCACTAACATCGCCACCTGGTGCTTGTGGTAAGCCCTGAACCTGCGGCATTATAAAAGCTATACCACTGCTGTTTGAAAAACTACAATTATCTACTACTACCGCACCAATAAGGCAAATATCATCTACAGTTGAAACGTTTACACCATCCAGAGAATATATAATTCTAAATGTGCCGCCGTTCGCTGCGTTAAAGGATGAGTCTGGTCCATATACATACCCCTCGATTGATGAACCACCTGATAATGAAATACTGCTGTTTTTGCCCATAAGCCAATAAACATTACCGCTCTTTGTAAGCTGTTTTGAGGTATCCTTATAGTTGCCAAGATAAAATGTGCTGCTGTTATTAATATTCTCAAGCGTTTTCTCAGTTACAACAACCGAGCCGTTACTGAATGAGAGCGATTTATACTGCGGAACATAAAAATATACTGGAGTATCCGGATATGCAGGGTCTCTCTGAATAATAATATTTGATTTGCCGATGCTGTTAACATCAAGCTGCAACCATATTGCCTTATCCTTAACCTTTACAATATAATCTTTATTCCAAATCGAACCTGTAATTCTTCCGCTCTTGTCAAATGTGCTTACACTGGAAGCATTGTATATCAAGCCATTATTTATTGCATTAAAATCAACAAAATCCTCTGCGTCCCCTTCAAATGGTGAAAACACGACATCTGGTGCTTTTATATCTGGTTTTTCAGGGATTGACAGCTTTGCTCTGTCCCTATCCTCCTGCCATTGCCATTTGCTTTGATAAGACGGCGCACCATAGCCTGTTATACTGTTTGGGGAATAAATATTTCCACCTATAATTGCCGAAGTGGTTGATGCCACAAAGTTGTTACAATATACCGAGCCAGTTATCTGGACTGTATTAGTTAATGTTACTTTGCCTGAAACATATAGATTACCTGCAATTTTTACACTGTTTGTCATATTCAAATCGCCGTCAATATATACATCACCATATATAACTGGGGAATTGTTAATATTGATAGCCTGTGTTGCCCCAGCAGTTTTATAAACATATACATCAGAATATAAAGTTACACTATTTGAAATACTTATGCCATTTGTATAAATATTAATCTTCTTGCTTGGTGAGCCAATAGTAACACTATTAGGGACAGCTATCTCTCCCCCACAGTTTATGTATGCATTTGTGACACTGCTGTCGGCTATTAGAGAAATAGAATTTGCCATACCAATATTCCCTGTTGCCACAACGCTGAATTCATTGTTATTTGTGCCTTGCGAAATAGATGCACTGTTTGACAAGTACAAATCGCCATTTACATATACAGGGGATGTAACCTGCGAACTGTTCGGCATACTCGCATTTTGATTGGAAATAACACCACCAGTTGTAAAAAAGGAATTTGAAACATTTGTGTTTCCGTATGAAGTGATTGAAACATCAAAACGTGGAACGCTTGTACTTACTGAAGGGGTGCCTAAAATCATAACTGATGATGTAGCAGTAGCACTGTTATAATAAGTTTTAGCAGTAATTGTAACAATGTCGGTTGAATTTTTTGTAATAGTAATACGGCAGTTCCCCATGCCATCAATATATTTTTCATCGCTTTCTATCGATGTGCCTACAGCGATTGAATTTATAAGATTAGTAATATTATTATTAACAGAAATATTGCTGACGAACGAATTGACAGCTGATTGCGCTGAATACTGAGCCTGTTGCCTAAAAACCTCGTTCGTTGTTTGTTCATGTGCAGTTGAAGCAATAGTAATCGCAACCGAAACAAAAATCAGCATCAGGGATAGTATACCCACAACAGTAACCAGAACAGAACCAGATTGATTTTTATTTTTTAAAAAAATGTTCACTATTGCCACTCCTCTCATTAATTAATAATTTCAGCTGAAAAGCTATGCGGTTCCATAAAAAACAACGTCAAATCAATTGTTCCTGCAACATCAGTATTTTCTATATTACCTTCAACTGTATTCGTAGTTTCTTCGGTAGTTAGCTCGCCAGTGCCCTGAGAAGTTTCAGGATTAACTGCAAGACTGTTGATAATAATACTGCGCTGATTGTTCTTTGATATACTATCTAAAAACATCTTTAAACTGTCAATATTTGCTGAGTATGTTATCTGGATATTCAATGAGGGTAACATTACTGCCAAATCATCAACCGTATTTTGATTTGTACCTGCATTATTACCGCCAGATGATTCACTTATTATATCAAGCAACGGGTATGTCAATGTCTGCTTTGTGTAACTGTACATTTTAATTTCATTCAGCTGTAAATCGCTGATAGATATGTTTGAATACTCTACTCCGCATTCAGTCATTATTGCCTGCATAAACCTGTCTGCTTCATAAGTTGTCATAGGGCTCATAAAATAGTTCCCGCTTATACTTTCTTCACTGAGCAGCTGGTTAATTTTTTCTTTAATCAGGTCTTCATCTAAAAGCTTTGTCTTAACTGTTTCTGCCTGAACTTCAACCGTGACAATTGCAGCAGTATTGTCAAAAAAATCATCTATCAAATTTTTTATTACGAGAAAATATGATAAGGTAAATACAACAGCTACTAATAGTATTAAAAGCAACATTTTATCCCTACGGGATATTTTCATTATCTGCCACCTGCCTTTAATGTGATTTTTACAGAAAATACCGTTGAATCGTTTTCGGAAGAAACAAAGCCGTTATATGTGACTTGCTCAAATTCCTGTGTATTGATGAGCTGCTCAACTATTTCAGCGGGCAAAGCTTTATCCATACACTTGATTACCATGCTGAGTTCTGATGAAGAAAACTGAAGACTCTGTATTTCTCCTTTTTCATTCAGTACAGACTGTATAGTGCTGATAACATCAGATTTCATAGTCTTTTTTGAAAAAAGCGAATCTGTCGCATAATCTACCTGATTAAAATACTCAGATAGCCTGTTGTAATAATCATTGTATTTTACAATACTGTTTAATTTGTCAGAAACCTCTGTCGAATTTATATATGCATTTTTTTGATTTATATAGTTTAGCATATTATTATTTACAGCTGTAAGCCCGATATAAGCAACACATACTATTGAAATGCATATCAAAAATGTTAATACAACTGATTTTAAAAAACCGTAATTAAGCTCATCACGGCCGGAGGATGATTCAATTTCAAGAAGATTTGTTTTTTCAAGCACTCTATTGGTTTTATAAAATGAACCTATTGCATTTATATATTGTGAAAACTCGCAGCTTTTATCCAAAACAATATTTGAAGGTGATTTGAGAACATGAACAAAAATATCCTGTTGTGCAAAATACTTGCTTATTTCATCGAATTCACCTAAATCACCATAGAACAAAACATCACTGATTCCGCTACCACCACGTGATTTATTGAATTGCTCCATTCTAAAAACATTCTCATTTATCGCCCTTAAAATATGCTGGCTTTCGTCGTCTTCAATAATATCAAGGGTAACCATCCTAGAAAATGATAGCTTGTTATCCTCAAATAGACAGAAGTTCAGATAATTCTTGTTTACTTCAACAGTCAGTAATGGCATATTGTCCTTATGTTTATTTTCATAGTTAACCACCTTAGCAACGCTGTTGCAGCTCAAGGATATCTTTTTTACCGGAAGACCTAAGTTGTTAAAAAGTCTTTTATATCCTGTTAATACACTTTTGGGGCATGCAGCAGCAATAACCTTGTTGACAATTGTATTGTCTTCTTTTTCCCCTAATATTGTGTAGGAAATATTATAGTCGTCAGAAATCCCCAATTCCGTCTTCATCTTATGCTGTACCATCTGGAAAAATGCAATGTCACTTGCTCTGGGAATAACTAAATCCTTAAAAACTATTTGACTTGAAGAAATAGATATGACTGCATCTCGGTCGTGAATATTGTTGCGCTTTAACGCATCATTGATAATTATTACTACCTTATTAATTTCCTGTATTACTCCGTTGATAATAACACCGTCCGGAAGATTAACAGATACCGCCTTATTTATAATTATCTTTCCTCTTGATAATGAACCTTTAACAATTTTAACGTTAAAATCAGTAAAATCAAATGATAACATTTTTATTCTCCTTACTAAATGTTATTGTAAACCTCTGTAAGAGCAGGATAAATTGACAAAACAATCAATGCGATAATTACACCTAAAACCAATATCATTAACGGTTCAATCAATGCGACAAGCCTTGTTATTGCTGACTGCGATTCTTCTTCATAATAATCTGCTGTTTTTAACAGTATTTCGTCAAGATTACCTGATTCTTCGCCTACATAAAGCATAGAGCAAAAAATAGGTTCGAAAATCTTTGTTTCTGATATTGAAACAGATAAGGTCTCACCTTGTTTTACTGAATCTATTACAATTTCAAACTTTTCAGAAATATATAGATTTCCTATTACATCAATCGACTTCTGCAAGCATTCAACCAACAAAAGACCACTCGAATACAGTGACGATAAAGTTCTCGCAAA
>QKDG01000193.1 GCA_003246805.1 Clostridia bacterium
TCTACATATTTTTATGAACACTTTTGGTGAACGCTTTGAATATGAAACCAATATGCTTCTTGAAATGAAGGAGAATCATATCCCCTTTGTTGAAGAAAAAATACAGACAATTTACATAGAAGACAATAAAACATCTCATTTTAACCCTATAACTGATTCTATAAGAATATATTCATTGATTTTCAAATTTCTTTTATCCTCAGTTTTTTCATTTTTAGTCGATATAATAGTTTTTACAGCTTTTACATACTTATTAAGCAATTCCCTTTCTCAAAAGGATTTGATTTTAGTTGCAACGTTTGGAGCAAGGATAATATCCTCAATTGTGAACTTTACACTAAACAGAAAAGCTGTTTTTAAATCGGATAAAAAGCTAATAACCACAATTATTAAATATTACATTCAGGCAACTGCTTCATTTAGCCTGGTTTATGTTTTCTCATCATTTGTCGGAGCAAAAGGGATTATAATTTCTATTATTAAAATGGTGGTAGATACCACACTTTATTTCATCAGTTTCCAGATTCAGCGTGAATGGGTATTTAATAAAAATAAGGGGGACAAAAATGGATAATCAGCTTAATGAACTGGAAGTGTCAGCTTCTGGCAAGCTCAATGAGCTTGATGACAAAACAGGTGGTACACAGGTTATTGAGGCCGAGCCGAAAAGATTGGAGGACACAATTAATAATTCAGTTAAAAACACAGCTTCTTCGATTAAGGTTAGCAAGAAGTCTTCAATCACAAAAAAAGCAGCGAAGAAAAATACTATTTTTACATCAATACTAAGATTTATTTTATCATTATTTACTTTAATATTTGTAATTTTTGCAGGGATATTAGGTGCAGTAACAATAGTAAACTACGGTCCGTCAACCCATGCAAGGGATTTGTTTGTTGTCTCTGTAATGGAGACCAGCGGAATACAATTTCTTGCAAAATGGTATTTTTCAGATGAAGAGATTAAACAGATTCAGCTGAACAATTCAGTAAAACCATTAGACGAGGTAACAGATACTGATTTGGTTACAGTCGGTGGAGACAATGTAAATTCTGATTTTGATATCAATAAGGTTGAGGTAGTCGACATTTCTTCTTCAAAATATAAAGGGAAAATGATGATAGTAAATGACCCTAAAAAGATTATGATAGGAACGATAGCCGAATTCGGAGAGAATTTTGTAGGCAGAACTGTAACCGAAATGGTTAGTGACAATAACTGTATTGGGGGAACAAATGCGGGCGGCTTTGCTGATTTAAACGGTGTCGGAAACGGTGGAACACCTCTTGGCATTGTAATTTCAAAAGGTGAGCTTAAATGGGGCAGCCGTTCTGCTACATATGAACTGGTCGGCTTTGATAAGGATGGCAAGATGCATGTTGGGAACATGACAGGACAGCAAGCGCTGGATAAAGGAATTCAAGAGGCTGTATCATTTGGTCCTACACTGATAGTAAACGGCAAGCCTTCAGAAATATCTGGAACAGCCGGTGGCTGGAATCCGAGAACAGCAATTGGCCAGCGAGCTGATGGTTCGGTATTGATTATGGTTATCGATGGCAGGCAAACTACCAGCATTGGTGCTACATATGGTGATTTGATTAACGAAATGCTGAGTTATGGTGCAGTAAATGCTTATAATCTTGATGGTGGAACATCATCACACATGGTTTATAACGGCAATATTATTACAAGCTGTTCATCGCTTTATGGAACAAGAAAAATGCCCACTGCAATTCTTGTTAAAGGGGAATAAATATGAATATCAGAGAAAAACGCAAATCAAATAAATCGTTGTTTAAAAAAGTATATATAATATTCTTTTCTTTGCTGGTAGCTGCAATCATATTCAGCCTATTTCTTTTATGGAATGCATTAGCTGACTATGAAGCAACAGTGCCGGAAAATTTGCTTACTAACATTACAAACAATCTTAAAAACGATAATCTCGATGAGATAATAAACAACACTGATTTAGAATTGAATGAGTTTGAAAGCAAAGATGATTTTAAAGCTTATTTGCAAAACGCAGTTAATGAAAAGGAAGTTGAATTTTCAAAACAGGCGGTATCTGATACACAGCTTGAGGTTTATAATATAAAAGCAGGTGATCAACAGGTTTTGACTGTATCACTAAAAAAGCAGGAAGAAAAAAGCAAATTTGGATTTGAAGAATATAAGGTTGAAAAAATAAGCTGTTCAACGCAGTCAAAAGCAAAAGCAGTGATAAATGCGCCTTCAAATGCTAAGGTGTATTTAAATGAAAAGCTTGTAGCTGATTCATATATTAAGCAATCGGGCTTGTCTTTTGAAGAGCTTGCATATATCCCTGATGATTTTGACAAGCCTGAAATTGTGAAGTATCAAATTGATGGATTATTGAATGAAGGAACTGTTACAGCAACAGGATATCTCGGCAATGAACTTTCGGTAGTAAAAAATGAGAAGACAGGTGAATATGATGTAATTCCTCAGGGCGTTCAAGAAAATTCTGGAGAATTTGACGAGCTGATAACAAATGTTGCACTTGCATATTCAAAATATGTTACAAATGATGTATCTTTTAATGAAGTTGGGAAGTACATCAATTCAGATTCACTTATATACAAAGCAATTAGCTCAATGGAGGTTCACTGGTATTCAAGCCATGAAAAGTATGAATTTAAAAATATAAAAAC
>QKDG01000169.1 GCA_003246805.1 Clostridia bacterium
GTGAATAGAATTACAACCCCCTCAGCAATAAGAAATCTGTAAAGTTTTTTTGTTTTTATCATGCTGAGCAAAAGATAAATAATGCCAGAGATTATCATCAGATGTGTTCCTGATACGGCGATAATATGGCCAATACCCACACGATACAACTGAGTTTTTACACTACTGTCAAGCTCAGATTTATCACCACAGATAATAGCCCCCAAAAAAGCACCCTCGTCACCTGGCAGAGTTTTGGTAATTATATTAAAAATATAATCCCTGTATTGCTTTATAGATTTAAACGGGTTGATTGAACCCGATTTATATACGCTAAATGTATTTATCTGACTAACCTCAAGAAAAACCTTTTTCGCATTATAGTAATCCTTTGCAGGGAAAGCTATGGAGTTTTGAATCTCATTAAAAGCGCCTTCAAATTCAATAGTATCATAATAATCTATATCAATATCTGTTGAATACAATAAAACATTAGCATTTATATTGCCGTTTATTTTCCCCTTAACCTCATATAAAGACTTGTTATTGCTATACTGCTTGAATTCAGTCACCTCGCCTTTAAAAGAAGCTGTCCGGCCACTGAATTCGAGTATATTAGAACTCACATATCCCGAATAAGCTATATTTACTATTACAGCTATGCAGAATACCAATGAAGTCAATAAAACCTGTTTCTTGCATTTTTCAAATAGTATAAAATAAGCAATCGCAAAAATTATTATAGCAGATATGCTGATAATTTTAATATAATAAGAAAAAAATGACGCAAAAAACAGCCCGGCAATATAAGATAAGCCAATGTAAGCCATTTTTCTCGTCATTTTTTTCACCCCTTTAAATTATGTAAAAAACAGAGGCAGTTTTTCAAGGAATATTATGTCTGTTCTATCAGCCGCTTCACCCTCAGCAAGTACAGCACTTTTTGCAACAATATTAGCATTTGCCTGATTCAGCAGTTTTTCAACCGCAGTTAAGGATTCACCCGTGCTGATAACGTCATCGACTATTGCAACATTTTTACCCGATAAATAATCAGCCTCATTCTTATCAAGATATAAGGTTTGTGTTCCTGCTGTTGTTATAGAATGTACATTGACAGATATAGGCTCACGCATATATGCTTTGACTGATTTTCTTGCCACAATATATTTAATGCCAAGCTGCTTTGCAAGCTCATACGCAAGGGGAATCCCCTTTGATTCTGCCGTGACAATAACATCACAAGAGGGGAGCTTTTTTATAAGCTCTCTCGCGCAATTTTCTGTAAGCTCAACATCAGAAAACATCACAAATGCCGCAATCGATAATTTTTCGTTTATAGGGCAAATCGGTAGCTCTCTTTTAAGCCCTGCAACCTCTAAAGTGTAAAATTTATCCATAAAAATGCTCCTTTCACGTTATCCTGCCGGCCACTCTAACTTTCTTCCTGCTAAAAGATGAAAATGCAAATGGAAAACAGTCTGCCCTGCACTTTCTCCACAGTTATTTACTATCCTAAAACCGTCCTGAATATTAAGCTCTTTTGCAAGCTTTGCTATTACCTCAAAAATATGTGAAATTACAGTTGAGTTTTCAGGGGTAATCTCTGCTGCCGAGGATATATGCTCCTTTGGAATAATAAGATAATGAATAGGAGCAGTTGGTGCTATATCCTCAAATACATAAACCAGCTCATCTTCATAAATCTTTTTACTTGGGATTTCACCTGCAACAATTTTACAGAAAATACAGTCCATATAATCCTCCTTATTTAATCATGCCTGAAATTATATCGGTTAAAGCCGATAAAGCTTCATCAATTTTAAACTTGTCAACGATTCCTGCCATAGCACTGTCAGGGCGACCTCCGCCCTTTCCGTTTGTGATGGCTGAAACCTCCTTTGCTATTTTCCCTGCATGGGCACCTTTTTCAATTGCTTCTTTTCCGCATGAAACCACAAATGAACCAGCTGTTCCATTTACTCCCGCAAAAACTGCAATAATGTTTGCCTCTTTATCACGGATTTTATCGGCCATTGCCCTCAATACATCTGATTTTACCGGGTTAAAGTAGGCTGAAACAAGTCTTACACCATCTATTTCAATCGCCTTGTCAAACAATCCGTTTACTCTGAAACTTGCTATTTCGTTATTCAGCTCTTCAATTTCTTTTTGAAGTTCCTTCACTTCTGCTGTAATTGAAGTACATTTAGCAACAAGCTCATTGGTATTTGCAAGCTTAAGAGCAAGACAAGCATCGTTAATTGTTGATGTTTTTAAGCTCAGCAATTCAAGAACTCCTGTTCCTGTTACAGCTTCAATTCTTCTTACACCAGCCGCAACTGAGCTTTCAGATATAATTTTGAAAAGGCCTATTTTAGACGTGTTGTCAACGTGAGTTCCACCACAGAACTCCATAGAAGCTGAATTTACATTAACTACCCTTACAACATCACCATATTTTTCACCAAAAAGCGCCATAGCACCAAGCTTTTTAGCCTCATCAATTGCCATTTCATCAACAACGACATCAAGTGACGAAAGAATATATGCGTTTACCATATTTTCTACCTTGGCGATTTCTTCGCTTGTCATTGCAGAAAAATGATTGAAGTCAAAACGGCAATAAGATGAATTTACAAGCTGACCTGCCTGATGAACATGGTCACCCAGAATTTTTCTTAGAGCAGATTGTAGCAAATGTGCGCTTGTATGATTTCTCATTGTTGAAAGTCGCAAATCTTTATCAATACTTGCCACAACCTTATTTTTAACTGAAAAGCTACCTGCGTCAACTGTTCCTATGTGTATAATCTGCCCACCAGCAAGCTTTTTAGTATCGCTTACAATAAAGGTGCTTTCACCAATGGATATTACACCATTATCCCCAACTTGCCCACCACTTTCTGCATAAAAAGGTGTTTTGTCAAGGATAATTATTGCATCATCACCCTCAGAGATTTGTTCACAAGGCTGTGAGTCAATAAATAAACCAAGTATTTCTGCTTTGTCATCAAATACTTTGTATCCTGTGAAAATGGTATGAGGCAAGTCAAGATTGCTCATATTATCCTCGCTCCATGAAGAACCTGTCTTTGACTTTCTGTCCTGCCTTGCTGTTTCTTTCTGCTGCTTTAAAAGCTCGTTAAATCTGTCTTTATCAACTGCTATTCCCTTTTCCTCAGCTATTTCGACAGTAAGGTCAAGCGGGAAACCAAATGTATCATTAAGCTTGAATGCATCGTCACCAGACAAAATCATTTCCTTATTATCAGAAATAATACGGTTAAGGATATTATTCAAAAGCTCCATTCCATTATCAACAGTTTTTGCAAAGTTTTCTTCTTCTATCCTTATTACTTTCTTTATATATTCAGCTTTTTCAAAAAGCTCAGGATATGCCGACAAATTCTCGTTAATAACCGTATCGCAAACCTTGAACAGGAAAGGTTCTTTAATTCCGAGTAATCTTCCGTGACGTGCTGCACGCCTTAGTAAGCGCCTTAAAACATAACCTCTGCCAACATTTGAAGGCAAAATTCCATCAGAAATCATAAAAGTTGTGCTGCGGATATGGTCAGTTATAACACGAAGAGAAACGTCTGTCTTTTCATCCTTTTTGTATTCAACATCTGCAAATTCGATAACATGCTTCATAATATTCTGAACAGTGTCAACCTCAAAAAGATTGTCAACACTCTGCATCATGCAGGCAAGCCTTTCAAGCCCCATACCTGTATCGATATTAGGCTTCTCCATTTTTTCATAATTGCCTTTTCCATCACTGTTGAACTGTGTGAAAACAAGGTTCCAGACCTCTACATAGCGGTCACAGTCGCAGCCCACCATACAGTCTGGTGAACCACAGCCCTTTTCCTCACCCCTGTCAAAATAAATCTCTGAACAAGGTCCGCAAGGGCCTGAGCCATGCTCCCAGAAGTTATCGGCTTTGCCAAGGCGAACCATATGCGATGGGTCAACCCCACGATGCTTTGTCCAGATGTCGTAGGCTTCGTCATCCTGCTCATAAACAGATACATATAGCTTTTCCTTAGGCATTTCAAGAACCTCAGTAAAAAACTCCCATGCCCATTGGGTAGCTTCTTCCTTAAAATAATCCCCGAATGAAAAGTTGCCAAGCATTTCAAAATATGTGCCGTGACGCGATGTCTTGCCTACTCTTTCGATATCGGGTGTTCTGATGCATTTCTGGCATGTTGTTACCCTGACATTCGGCGGTGTTTGTGTTCCTAAAAAATATGGCTTTAAAGGTGCCATTCCTGAATTGATAAGCAATAAGCTGTTGTCGCCCTGTGGCACTAATGAAAAGCTGTTTAAGCGAGTATGCCGCTTGCTTTCAAAAAACGAAAGATATTTCTCTCTTAATTCATTAAGACCTGTCCATTTCATAAAACTACCCCTTTAATTGTTAAAAAATAAAAAAGCCCCTCCCGATTGGGACGAAGCTTTCGTGGTACCACCCAAATTGCAGATATAAAATTAAATATCTGCCACTCAAAATCTTTAACGCAGAAAATACGTCGCAACTCATCGAAGCGAAACTCAAGGTGGCCCCTGATTCATGATACAGGAGCTTGCACCATACGCTCCCTCTCTGTGCTATCAATTGAAACAGTTCGTCCTGTCATCGTCATTTATATACATATATATTATATCAAAGCAAAAGTATATGTCAAGTATCAATAACTATTTTATTGTATCCTTAAAATACAAATCATCATTATTACCAGCTAAATACTCATCATCAGGGTTAACTTCTCCCCTTGCATCATAATAAGGCTGAATTATGTGTTTTCTGATTTTAGGATATGAGTTAAAGCAAACAATAAGCCCCATAAAAGATAATGGAAAAAAAGGAATGATAATAACAGTTAGCGGGAAAAGCAAATATAAAAAAGCGCAAACTGCAAACACAGAAATAAATGTAATCATATTTGTTTTAAACTCAATAATTGATAAAGCAAAGGAATTTTTAATTATATCTTTAATTTTTAAATGTACTGTTACCATCATTAAATATATATAAAAATGCGTCAAAATAAGTGTAAAAACAAAAAACAATGTCAACCCAAGAAGAACAGCATACAGCATACTTTGATTCATCATCGCAGCATAATAGTTTGTTGAAACATACATTACATAAATTATTAAAATATCGCTTATTCCAACAATTAGCCCCTGCTTGAAATTCTTTTTAAAGGCTTCCCAAAAATCTGCAAGAATAAATGCATTTCTTTGAGTTGCATAATTTTTTAAAATTTTGCAAAAAGCAGCTGTTGCAGGGCCTATTGTAATTAAAGGCAAGCAAAAAATAAAATATAATATATTGAGATACATAAGTTTCCAGAATTTCCTTAAATAAATCTGAAAAAACAATATAAATCTGTTTTCCTGATTTTCATTCTTCGAAACGCCTTTGCCCTCTTTTGTTAAATCACCGAATAAAAAATTCTTCACTTTATTCTCCTTTATTTTAAAATCCAAGAAAAAGCCAGTGCACATAACGAATCAATAATTGCTGCTGCAATCATAAGTATTTCTAATACAGCAAATTTTTGAAAGTATAATTTTGTTGTAATATTCAATGTATGTGATTTTGAAGAAAAGAACGAATTCCTTGCTAAAATATTTGACTGCTTTATAGCTTCTCTTACGCCTATTACCAAAGCAAAAACAATAACAAGCTCGTATGGAATAATAAGCAGAACTATTATTATAACGCCCTTGAAACCATAAATTGCATATATCTGTGCAAGTGATGCCCCCAAACCAAGCCCTTTGAAAAATGGAACCGCAAGCTCAAATGGCTGTGATATTGACCAAAATCCTAAGATAAATGTGATAAACAACTGCAAGGATGAAGATAGCAAGGAATCAAAAAATATATTAAATATCGTTTTTTCTGCCCGCCCCTCAACAAAGCCCTGAGCCGAAAAAGTAAGCTTATTTACATAAGCTTCACTCATCCCACAATATGCGAGGGAGCCTATTAAAACTCCCCCAAGCATTATTCCTATTAAAAGGATAAAAAAACTGTTCTTTTCAATAAAATTGTTCGCTGAGTTATTTGAAGTTTCCATATTACTCGTCCTTTACATTTAATATTAGTACACTAATATGCAAGGACAAATATATATATTACTTTATTTTGAAAGTTCATATGCCCTGTTTGTACAGGCACAACAGGCTTTATTTATAATCCCCAACAAATCTGAATTGTAAAATTCGTCGAGGCCTTTTAATGTTGTTCCACCTGGTGAGGATACCATTTTAATGAGTTCATCAATACTATATCCTGAATCAGTAATCATTTTAGCTGACCCAATTAATACTTGTGAGAACAAAGCCTTTGCTGTTTGTTCGTCAATATTTTGCTCATTTGCATAGTCAATAAACCCTTTTGCAAAAAGATAAATAAAAGCAGGACTACTACCATTAATAGCGATAATTTCCTTCATTTTATTCTTATCAATTACCGCAATTTCACCGCAGGAAGCAAATATATCACATACAAGCTTAAATTCATCTTCACATGTATACTCTGATTTTGACAAAGCAGTAGCTCCTGCACCTAACAATAAAGGAGTGTTTGGCATTACAAGAACGACCTTTGCGTTTGGTATAGTTTTAGCTTTTATATAGTCATCAGTTATTCCAGCCGCTATTGATATAATCACTTTTTCTTCTGTAATAAACGAAGAAATATCATCAAGCAACTCATCAAACATCTGTGGCTTGACAGCTAAAAATATATATTTGCAATTTTTGCATATTTCCTGAGCATTTTCAAGGGGAGCTGTGCCGAATTCCTTTAAAGAATTCAGCTTAGTCTTGTCGATGTCAGTTGCAAATAATGCAATTTCTTTGGATAACGAGCTGTTTGCTATCCCTTTTATTATGGCTGTTCCCATATTGCCAGTACCAATAAAACCTATTTTGTTCATAATTTTTACCCTTCGTATTTTTTTATACTATTATAAGGCAAAATTAATAAAAAATCAACAAGTATTATATTAGTAGACCTTTTTAAATACCCTGTTGTATGCTGTCATTATACTTGGGAGCATAACTGACATAATAACAATATCTATCGGCAGTTGCAAAGTATTTTTGATTATTCTTGCGTATAAGGCTGGCCACGCAAAAGCGGCAGGGCCAGTCATCAAATATCGATTTAATGAATTGATAAGTATATAGCAAACAATAATAACTGTAATCCTTGCTATTGCAAGCCTTGATATTGATTTAAAAGATAATGCTGAATTTATTTTCTTAAAATCAACGGAATTATGGATTTTATGATAAAGCATAACCCCAAAAATCAAGCCCTCGATGGCATAGGTAAGAGTGTATCCAACAAAATACCCACCACCAGTCGGCGCCATAAAGTACCCTAAAACATCACCGATTGCACCCGCAAAAAAAGCGACAGAAGGGCCATAAAGCATACCTATTGTTGCAAGCGCTAAGAAAGCAAATGTAATTCTTAAATTATCAGTAACATAAACCGTAGCAAATATTTTAAGCACAATATACAGTGCTATCAGCATTCCTGTAACCGATAAAGTAACAGGACTTTTAAGTTCATTTGCAGAATTTTTAAAAACAGATAAGAAGCCTTTCATAATTTAATACCTCCAAATAAAATGTACAGGTTATGTACAAGCATATACAAAACCTTAATAATGCTGTTTTGCATAAGCCGGAGTATTAAAGAATAAAAGACTCCCTCTATGCATTCAGCGGGATGCGAAAACTATACCGCAATCCTTTTTAGGATTTTCGTTCCGGCAGCAACTCCCCGTCTGCCAAACACTTAACGCATAATTTTCTACTCTGTATGCTATCTATAATAAAAAACAACAGACAAATAATCAGAATGAAATCTCATCAGCTATCTTGTATAGCTCATTCTCAAAAGGCTTTTTCATTGATAAAGCCTCTTGAATATCAAAATCAACGATTTTATTATTCTGCATTCCTACAACACGATTACCAATGCCTTTTTCTAATAAATCAACAGCATAATAACCCATTTGTGTTGCTACTACTCTGTCACGCACTGTTGGCGAACCACCACGCTGAACATGCCCTAAAATTGTTGCTCTTGACTCTATACCTGTCTTAGCCTCAATCTCCTTGGCAATCTGAACAGAATTTCCTATCCCCTCAGAAACAACAATAATAAAATGCTGCTTGCCTGATTTTCTGGTTTGGTTTATTTTATTTATTATGTTATCAAGGCTGTATTCAACTTCAGTAGTAATAATTGCTGTTGCGCCACAAGCTACTCCTGTATTAACAGCAATATAGCCTGCATTTCTTCCCATTACTTCAACAACACTGCAACGGTCATGTGACTGTGCTGTATCACGGATTTTATCTACCATTTCCATTGCGGTGTTCATAGCTGTGTCATATCCGATTGTATACTCTGTGCAAGAAATATCATTGTCAATTGTTCCGGGAAGACCAACGCAAGGAATTCCTCTTGCTGAAAGGTCAGCTCCTCCCCTGAAAGAACCATCACCACCAATAACTACAATACCGTCAAGCCCTGCTTCTATGCAACGCTGCTTTGCCTTCTGCAAGCCTTCTTCATATCTGAATTCAGGGCAGCGAGCAGTATACAGAATTGTTCCGCCACGCTGAATTATATCTGATACGCTTCTCTCATTCATTTCAAACATATCGCCATGGATAAGCCCGTTGTAGCCACGTCTTATTCCAATTACTTTCATTCCTTTTCTTATTGCAGCTCTTGCAACGGCGCGTACAGCGGCATTCATTCCTGGTGCATCCCCACCACTTGTTAAAATTCCAATAGTTTTTGACATAATTATTCCTCCAATGTATGTAAAGTCTAATATTATTCAAACAAATAAATTTTATCATATATATATTATTATGTCAATTATTATTACACATAACAAAACAAAAGCTCACAGTTTTTCTGTGAGCTTAGAGTGTCAAAAAACTATGATTTTTATGCGAAGGGGTGTGGGGGGCGACCGCAAAGACCCACAAATACGTGCATAAATTTATAATATTGTTGTAGAAAAGCACTTTTTCTACAAGCTGAAGCTCACAGTTATTCTGTGAGCTTAAATCTCAATTATTCGGTTATACAACTAAAAAAATGATTATTTTTTAGAAACATACACAATTAACACTTGATTTTGAGATAAATCTATTATTTCACCAACTGATTTGCTTGTTTTGCAAACCAATCCATCATCAAATTCCGCATTGTCAACATACTCTGTATCATATTTAATAGAAAGTCGAGTGTTTTTATATATTCTTTTTCGGAAATTCCAATAAAATCAGGAACTGTAACATATTGATTTCCATTACTTACAGTGATAGTTATTTCTGCGCCAACAGGAATAAGCTCGCCTGCTTTAATATCCTGTGAAATAATAATGCCTTTTGCATATGTGGTACTGTATTCATAATTAACAATAACTTCAAAATTCTCAAATATAAATTGATTCAATTCGTCATATTTACTATTAACCAAATCAGGAATTTGAATATTGGTCACATCCTGTGATGCTACAACGGATGAAGAAGATGAGTCTTCTACTGATGACAAAACCTCACTGTCATTGCTTTCAACTACTGATAGCAAACTGTCATTAAAATATGAGTTTGCACTTGTTTGTTTTGTGGTGCCAGAAATTCCGTTTATGATTGCAAAAATAACAGCACACAATAAAACAATGGCAATTGAGCTTGCAAGCACTATTAAAAATACCTTGTTACTGTTTAATGGCTTATTCTTAACTTCCTCTTTTTTACCAGGTGCTTTTTGTTTTGGGATAATAATTGTTGAAGAATTAACTCTCATGGATTGAGAAAAATCATTATCATCAAACAGTTTGGTCACAAACTCAGTAATTGTCTGTACACGGCTTTTTTCATCAATATTCAAGCCTGACATTATTGCTCGGGAAACATTTTTTGGGATGCTTGGATTTATTTTACTTGGCTCCAATAAATCATCGTTTCCCATTCTGCTTAAAGCCTGTGTTGGCATGCAACCTGTCATTACTCTATAAAGCATTGCCGAAACCGCATATACATCAGTAAACGACCCCTGCCATTTGTTAGGGTTGTATTGCTCAGGCGCTGTAAAGCCTGTAAAAAACTCAGCAGAAATATCTGATTTTGCCATTCTTGCTTCGCTAGTGCAAAAGCCTGTTATAATAAGCTCGTTTTTATCAGTAAAGTAGATGGTGTCGAGGCTTAACCCCCTGTGAAAAATATTGGCATTATGAATAAGGCTTAGCGTAGTAAATATCGGTGGAAACAGCTTTTTAACCTCATCCCAGGATAGCTCGCCTGCTTTGTCCTGAAGATAATGCTTTAAGGTTACGCCTTCGAAATACTCATAAACCGCATAGGCTGTGTTGTTTGCATAAAAAACCTCAATCACAGAATTTATGTGTGACAAAGACCTCATTTTTGACAAAGCTTTGCTAAGCTCGGCAAATTCTGTCATCAAATTTTTATATTGCACAAGTTTGTTTTGTAACATAATAACAGCTATACCGTTGCTATCACGCTTGCATAATGAATCCGGGAAAAACTCCCTTATCCTGATTTTGTTATTTGTTAGTATATCATAGCCTATATATGTTGCACCTTCACCATTATAGTTAAGTAATTTTCCAACAACATATCTATCATTAAGAACTGTTGCTGGTGGCAAATAGGAAGGAAGATATCTATTGTTTTTATGGTATCCGCAATAACTACATACCTCTTTGTCGTCTGCCTTATTCATACAGCCCATACAAAGGTTCAAATTTTCAACCATATTAACCCCCTTCTTAAAACAAATAATAATAAACCTATTTTATTTGTTTTAACAGTATTAGCTATACTATAATAGCAACAATTATTGAATATGTCAATAAAAATACTGATATTGTCAAATGATTGATAATATTTGTAGCCTTTGTGTAACAATTAAAACTATTTTGTTATGCTATATCTATTTATTGCCTGTAACTATTAGTAAATTCTGAAAACAGTGAGAACACAATTCCTGCATCCTCAAGCTCAGGTGACCATCTCTTAACCCATTCAAGTGTTACAAATGAATCATAACAGTCATTTTTCAAAATATCCAGTGCTTCTTTAACAGGAACATCCCCTCTTCCCAGAACCTTATATACTACTTTTTCGTTTTCATATACAGAATCTTTAATATGAACGTATTTCAAATAGTCCTTGATATTGCTGTAAGTATATTTTATATCCTCATTAAAATATCTGAACGGATGATGAATATCCCAAAGGACTCCACAGTTCTCCCTGTCTACGCTTGTGATGAATTCCTTCATTTTCAAGGAATCAGCAAGCACTCCGTTTGTTTCTATCAAGGGGATTACATCTTTTGTTTTTGCATAGTCACAAATTTTTTGGAATGCAAATACAGCTGCGTCAAAATCAACAGGCTCGGGAAAAGGCTTGTTTGTTATCATTATTCTTATATATTTTACACCAAGCTTTGCAGCAAGGTTTGTGTATACCATAGCTTCGCCAAAAGCTGATTCGATATGTGAAGAAACGCCAACGCAAGCACCTGTTGCCAATAACGAAATATCTAATCCTGTTTCTTTAAGGTAGCTCATAGTCCTGTCGATGTTCTGTTCCTGAAAAGGCTTTGCAAATGGCGCAAAAACCTCTTTTTCAATGCCCCTGATTTCGATTGCATCCAAATTCAAGTCCTTTGCTGTTGATATCATTTCCTGAAAAGTCCAGTCGGGGCAACCCAGTGTCGAAAAAGCAAATTTCATATAATCATTTCCTTTCAAAAAAATCTAAGCAGTAACTATTGATGCTGCATCCTGCAAATTCAGATGCTCAACAGCCCATTCACGCATTTTATATTTCATTATTTTGCCCGCAGCATTCATAGGGAAGGAATCAACAAAGGCAACATAGCTTGGCACCTTATGCCTTGCCATACTTGCTTTTACAAGGTCTTTAACCTCCTGCTCGGTCATTTCAACGCCTTCTTTTAAAATAATGCACGCCATTATTTCTTCACCGTAGGTCTTGCTTGGAACACCGATAACCTGAACATCCTTAACCTTTTCAACAGTATAAAGGAACTCCTCGATTTCCTTTGGATAGATATTCTCACCACCACGGATAATCATATCCTTAATTCTTCCTGTAATCTTATAATAACCGTTTTCGTCAACAATTGCAAGGTCACCAGTGTGCAACCAGCCCTCTTCATCTATTGCCTGCCTGGTTGCCTCCTCCATTTTATAATAGCCTCTCATTATATTATAGCCCCTTGCACAGAATTCACCCGGAACACCTGGTCCACAGGTCTCCCCAGTTTCTGGATTTACTATTTTTGCTTCAATCCCTTGCATAACACGTCCAACGGTTGAAACTCTGAGTTCAAGGCTGTCATCGGTATTTGTCTGTGTACAAACAGGCGAAGCTTCAGTCTGGCCATAACAGATTGTGATTTCATTCATTCCCATTTCATCAACAACCTGTCGCATTACTTTTATAGGGCATGGCGAGCCAGCCATTATACCTGTGCGTAGTTTTGAAAATTTGAATCTCTTGAATTCAGGATGCTCAAGCATTGCAATGAACATTGTGGGAACGCCGTGAACAGCCGTACAGCTCTCACTTTCGATGGCTTCCATTACCTTAATAGGGCTGAAATATTCAATTGGAACCATCTGCGAGCCATGTGTAATACAAGCCATTATAGCAAGAACAAGACCAAAGCAATGGAAGAACGGAACAGGAATACAAAGCTTATCTTCATGGGTAAACTTCATATTATCGCCGATACATTTTCCGTTGTTTATTATATTATAGTGTGTAAGCATTACTCCCTTCGGGAATCCTGTTGTGCCTGAGGTATACTGCATATTGATAACCTCATGGGGTTCTAGATTAGCTGAAATTTCATTATACAAATCCGTTATAGCATCATCTGCATCAATATAAAGCTCCTTGAAATTCATCATTCCAGCAGGGGTATTCTCACCGGTTATAATCACTGATTTTAAAAACGGCAATGAGCTGTTTGTGTATTCATTTGGCTTGCTATCCTTTAAATCAGGGCATAAATCATTCAATATTTTAACATAATCCGCATCCTTAAAACCCTGGCTCATTACCAGAGCCTTAGTATCTGACTGACGCAGCAGATATTCAAGCTCAAATACCTTATAGTTAGTATTTACGGTAACCAGCACTGCGCCAATTTTTGCTGTTGCAAACAAAGTAAGTATCCATTCAGGTGTATTTGTTGCCCATATTGCAACATGGTCGCCTTTTCTTATCCCGATAGATAAAAAGCCTTTTGCGATTTTTTCTACTTCTTCATTGAATTCTTTCCAGGTTCTAACAAAGTACCTGTCAGTATACTTTATTGCTGTGTCGTTTGGGTATTTTTCTGCAATTTTGCTCAACAGATTACCTACTGTTATTGACCATAGTTTTTCCATAAAAACACCATCCATAATTTTAATTTTGAAGCAAACAAAAAAGCCTCATCCCTGTTTAAAAAAACAGAGACGAAGCTGTAAAAGTTCCGCGGTACCACTCATTTTGCTATGAAAATCATAGCCACTTTTCGCATCAAATAATGCTGTTCCCTGTAACGTGGGACCAACGGTTGTCACCTAATAATAAGAACGTTCGGCGCAACTGCTCAAGGGCGAGTTCTAATCAGTGATAGTACCGTTTTGCAGAAACCAACGGCTCTCTTAAACTATAATCTGAAAATAATATTCCCTTTCAACGCATTTATATATTAAATTATTATATTAAAATTATAAATTAAAATATCAGAAATGTCAATATTTTATTCTATATTATTAAATAATTCGTCAAAATCAGTTTCTTGTATTGAAGCTACATTTGACTCTTCATCAACAGTAACTATAAATTCACGCCTTTCCTCATCGCCATTTTCATTGACAAAATAATACATAAATCTGTAATCAGCAGTTTTATCTATATAGAACGTGATTGATACAGGGCTGATATTAAACTTTTTTTCAATTTCGCTAAGGGTTTTGGCATCCTGCAAATCAGAATATTCAACGGGCTGCTTGAATTTTGTCCCTTTATAATTTTTATTCTGCTGTGTATAATCACGGTAATAAATCTTTGTTATCTCGGTATCAACAGCATAAAGAGTGATTGTCCATTCAGGCACATTAACACCATCAACAACAATACCCTTTTCTGATTCATAGATATAATCAAAATCAGCAGGCTTGTTGATTGCTGAAAAAGCAGAAAAGGTGTTTACATGAACTTTTGCACTTCTTTCAACTGTGACAATATTCTGCCCTAAATTTTGTCTCATATTATAGGCTATTTTCATTCCGTTTTCTTGTGAAAAAACAGAAACAATCAATAAAGTTAAAATTACGGCAACAATCACCAATGCCGCTGCACATATTATTTTTTTGTGCTTAATATTTTTAAACATTGTCACTGGCTTGAATGTTTCCTTTTTTTTTATTTCTCTATTTTCAAGATTAACTTGGGGCTGGATTAATTGTGTTCCGCATGAAAAACAATACTCAGCCGTTTCTTCATTATTGGCACTGCACTTTGGACATTCCATACCTTTCACCCCTGCATTATTATTAATATTAGAATATCACAATTGCAATTTTATGTCAATTTATTTATATATAATTATTTTTTTGTTGCTAAGCTTTCATTCATAATTTTATAGCTTCTTTATGAAACTATTAAATATTATAAATTACTCAATCAATCGTATATATCCTGTATCTGAATTGATTGTTCCATTGTTTTGATTCATTTCTTCATACAAATCTTTGCTTGTATATATTAATCTGCCAACACAATCATCTAATTTTCCCATTAATGCATATTCTATGAAAATAGCTACATTTATAGTATCATTACATTTCTTTTCTTTAAAAGCAATTTCAATTTCAGGCATATATTTTTTTCCAGATTCACTTTCGCAAAGTTCTTTTGTTCTTTCAGTGTATATTAAACCTGGATTTATTGCAAATATTTTAACATTTGAATTATCGTTTTTAAGTTCAAGACTAACTGATTCAGTAAATCGTGCAATAGCAGTTTTAGCAGCAGAATAAGCAGCTGCATATAAATGTGGGTACGCAGCACCTCCCCCACAAAAATTTACAATGATACCATGATTCTGATTAATCATTTTTTGAAGTGCCGAATGAACTCCATTAATTGAACTTCTTAAATCAATGGTGATTTCTTCCCATATTTCGTCAGCAGTTAATTCATATACTTTACCAATTGCCTTGTTTTGGCCTGCACAATTAATCCAGACATCAACTTTTTCATAGATGTCAATTACATCTGTTGCAATTTTAAAAACTTCAGCATTGTCAGTAGCGTCACATACTCTATAAATCATATTGTAACCAGCTTGATTCATTTCGTTTGTAAGATTCTTTAAAAGCTCTTTTCTTCGCGCGCAAATACATACTTTTGCACCATTTTCCGCAAAATATTTACTAATCCATGCACCAATTCCACTACTTGCGCCTAATACAACAATAACTTTATCTTTTAGTATACTCATATTAATCCTCCCCTATTATACCAGGCCACATGGTACAAGTCTTACCATAATTTAGCCATTAATACTATTATCTATTGTTTCTTTTGCTAATGTCCACATTTGTTTTGCAATTTCTTTATTTTAAAGTAATTTGCATACATTTCGCATTTCAGCCAGAACATTTTCAAGGTTATTAAGTTCATCGTAATAAAAAGAATTGTTTCATACTTCCATTTTTTACACAACAAAACCTGCAACCAAACCTATATTTGCACGTGATTTTATCTGATTGGTACTACAATTTATATTATTTTTATACCACTTTTTTTGTATTTTGTAAAGCAATTTGCTATTCGGCGAGGGGTAGCTGTTTTTTTATCAGCTTGCGTCTGATTTCGTTCAAATAATCTCGAACGAATTTCAAAGTGTGACATGGTGGTCACCTCTTCACGGCTTGAATTTCAAATCAATTTCTTGTATAGTAAAAAAGAAGTATTCATTATGATTGAAAAAATAACTCTCAAAGACAAGGTAAATGCAGTAACTGGTTGTTCCAATTTTATAAGTAGGACAGCTTAACAATCATATGCTAAATGTCCTACAAGCTGAAAATCGTACTTTTGGCTTGCATATTCATGAAGATTCTGATGAAATGTTTTTCGTAATTAAAGGGGTTTTTAAAATTGAATTTGAAGATGGATTAACTACGCTAAGCCAAGGCGACTTTATCATTATTCGAAAGGGGTAATACATCGCCCTGTTTGCACTACGCTGGCAAAATGCCTTCTTATAGAAATTGATGGCACTCTTACCAAGGATAATACTGGTGGCAAATACAGTGGTTAAATACGAATAACCTCATCAATCGTTTTCTCTGTTTACGGCTTCTCTATCCCAAAAAGCTGATTATGGCAAGCCTATAAATCCATAAATAAAAATCCACCGGCTAAGCTGGTGGATTCAGCGTGTAGAAAAAGTCCTTTTCTACAATTATATTATAAATTTAAGCACGTAATTTGGGGGCTTTGCGGTCGCCCCCGCACCCCTTCGCATCAAAAATTATGGTTTTTTCGGCATTCTGAATACCACCGGCTAAGCCGGTGGATTTTTATTGAGGAACTTCAAAGGCGTAGCCTTGTTCTGACAATTCGTCAATCAGTTGTTGCAGAATTTGTGCATTTGTTGAAGAAACTGAGTGCAAAAGATAAATAGCACCAGGATGTGCAGCTGCTACAAGCTTATCCAAAGCATCAGAAGGTGCCATTTGTTTGTTTACATCCCAGTCGGCATAAGCGTAGCTCCACATTATTGTTTTATAATTGCAGGATTGTGTTACAGCAAGCGATTTTTCTGAAAACTCCCCCATTGGTGGCCTGAAAAGAAACATCTCATAGCCATATTTCTCTTTAATTTTTTGGTGCAAATCAATAATTTCATTTTTTGCTGAATTAATATCCAAAGTTGGCATAGAATAATGGTGGACTGAGTGATTACCGATAGTGTGCCCCTCATCAATCATCCTTTTAACAAGCTCAGAATTGCGCTCCTCATAATCATTTATCAAAAAGAATGTAGCCTTGATATTTTTCTCTTTTAAAACATCAAGAATTTTTGAGGTATAACCATTTTCATATCCCTGGTCAAAGGTCAGGCAAATAGTTTTTTTGCTTGTATCATTAATAGCAATGCTGTCATATTTCCCAAACTGTGCGTTAAAATCAAGTGCACCATAAGGGCAATTGTTTTCATCAAGACGACGCCCCTGCCCATAACCGCATTTTGTGTTATTGAGAGCATTGATTTCTGAATCAGAAAGCTTTTTAAGCTCAGGTATTGTCACATCAGAATTTTCATTTTCATCGTTTTCTTCAAAAGGGAAGGAAACATTATTGTTAATAACTGGAACACCTGTATCGCTTGCAGTTGTATTTTCTGTTGTTTTAGATGTAGTTGTAAGAGTATTGTCAGTTCCTTGCTGATAACTGCTATTATTCTGAGAGTTGCAGGATGTCAGCAAAAAAGTGAAGCAAAATAGCAATAAAGCTTTTTTCATAAAAAACTACCTTCTTTCTTAATACCTTCTTTCTTAAATTTAGCAAATCTCACTGATATTATTTTGCCCTCGTGTTATAAATATATTGAAGGTAATTTAGACTGATATATCAACCACTTTTTTATGGCTAAAACTAAAAAGAATGTGAAACAAAGTTCACATTCTTTGGTGTCTATTCGCCTAAATAGGATTTTACAAGCACCTGCAAAAGCTCATCACGGTCAATATGACGAATCAAACTTCGCGCATTATTATATGTTGTTATGTATGTCGGGTCTTCAGAAAGAATATATCCGACAATTTGGTTAATTGGATTATAACCCTTTTCTCGTAAAGAGTCATATATGGTTGTTAAAGTTTTTTTGAGTTCTTTTTCCTTGTCTTCCTTTACAGAAAAAGTCATTGTCTGGTCGTGCATATTCTTTCCTCCTTAAATAATCTATACATCCATTATACCCGATAAATATGCAATAATCAAGTGTAAAATTTCTCTATTTCCTTATATTTACATTTAATTTTTCGAGAAGTTTTAATACTTTATTAACGGCATCAGTAGCCTGCTCATCTGTTAAGGTTGCATCATGTGAGCGCATTGTGATTGAATAGGAAACACTTTTTTTGCCTTCTTCAATCTGCTTGCCCTGATAAACATCAAACAAAGTGATGCTTTCAAGAATTTTCCCACAGCCTTGTCTGATAGCCTTTTCAATTTCAGCAACGGGGAGAATTTCGTCGCAAATCAAGCTCAAATCCCTTGTAGATGCTGGGAATTTTGGCAATGGCTTATAAACCACGTCGCCGTCTGCAATTTCAAGCATTTCATTAATATTTAGCTTTGCAATATATGCCCTTGTGTTAATTTCATAATTTTGCAGAACAAGAGGATGAATTTCGCCCAAAAAGCCAATTATCATATCGCCTTTTGTGATAACAGCTCGTCTTCCCGGATGAAAACAGCTTGCCTCAGCAACAAGAGTATCATCATCAAATTTGCAAATTTCATAATTTGAAATGCGGAAAGCCTTCAAGGCTTCTTCAACAGCACCCTTAATCGAATAGAAATCATAATTCTCGCCATAACCACCAATTATCAGCCTGTCAGGCTCATTGGGTAGCATTCCCTCATTTGTTTTCAAATATTCAGTAGCTATTTCAAAAAGTGCGGCAGAATTGTTTCTGTAATTATAGTTTCTTGCTAATATTTCAAGCATTGAGGGAACAGCAGTTGTTCTCATAACGCTTGTATCTTCACCCAAAGGGTTGATAATTGTAACAGCATCCCTTAGCCTGTTGTTTGCAGGCAGCATTATTTTATCAAAATGCTTAGGCGTAGTAAAAGAATATGTCAGTATCTGATTATAGCCCAATGAAACCATAGTATTTTCAATCAGGTTTTCAAATTTTTGTGAGCTTGTCAGCTTTGATTGAGCTACCCCTTTAAACAGGGTTGAAGGTATATTGTTATAGCCAAAAATTCTTGCAACTTCCTCTGCGATATCTGCCTTGCATTCAATATCTATTCTGAATGAAGGAACAATAACCTTCTTAGCCTGGACTTCAAACCCTAAACGTGTAAGATATTCAACTTGCTCATTTTCACTAATTTCTGTTCCCAAAAAACTGTTTATCCATTCATAATCAAATTCAACAGTTTTTGCTGATTTATCTGAATAATCTTCATCGATAATATTACCAACAATTTCACCGCAACCAAGCAGCTCAACAAGCTCATAAGCTCGTTTAATCGCAAGCAGTGAATTTCTGGGGTCAAGTCCTTTTTCAAAACGGGCAGAAGCATCAGTTCTCATTCCAAGCTTTTTGGCAGTAGTACGAACGCTTGCACCATCAAAGCAGGCAGATTCGAAAACAACAGTAGCAGTATCATCCATAATTCCACTGTATTCGCCACCCATAACGCCAGCAACAGCAATTGGTTTTTCGCTGTCAGCGATTACAAGCATTTCTTCAGAAAGCTTTCGTTCAACCCCATCAAGAGTAGTGATACACTCATCGAGTTTTGCGTTTCTTACAACAATCTGATTATTTTCGACATATTTTAAATCAAATGCGTGCATTGGGTTGCCATATTCAAGCATAACATAGTTTGTTATATCAACAAAATTATTGATAGGGCGAACACCACTTGCTCTAAGTTTTTCTCTCAGCCAGCGTGGAGAAGGCGCAATTCTGACATTCTTTACAATTCCTGCGATATAGCGTGAGCAGAGCTTTTTGTTTTCAACCTTTACTGAAATAAGGTCGCTTACATTTTCATTATTTGCATTAAAAGCAGGCTCTTTTATAGATAAAGGCTTATTGAAGGTTGCAGCAGCTTCTCTTGCTAAGCCTACAACTGATAAGCAGTCAGGGCGGTTTGAGGTTATTTCAAACTCAACGCTTGTATCATTCAGCCCAATTGCTGTATGAATATCCTCGCCTGTCTTGCAATCCTCATCAATAAGGAAAATACCATCAGCAATAGCATAAGGGAAATCATGCGTAGTAAGATTTAGCTCGCCCAGTGAGCAAAGCATACCATTGCTTTCAACACCGCGTAGCTTGCC
>QKDG01000050.1 GCA_003246805.1 Clostridia bacterium
TTCACCTGACTTGAACAACTTTGATCGGAATAGTGATTCTACTTATACAATTGAGTTTTCAGCCTCAGACGATATTTCCGGAATTGCCAAAATAATATGGTATGACAAAAACGGCAATCCTAATGATTTGTATCCTGATCAAAACGGGAGATTTTTTGATCATCTTACAAAAAAACAGTGGCAAGGAATCTCGAATATTGTAGCGATTGATGAAGCCGGTAATCAAAGCAATGATATTACAATCGTCAACAAAAGTATTGAGATTGCTTACAGCGATGAGACACGAATTGTGAATACTGATGGTGATGTTATTAGTGGAGAGCAACTTGACTCCAACAGCAGATATTTTTACAAAGCAGACGAATCACCTGTTTCAATAACATTAACCGTTGTCAACAAGAATTTTTCGGAAAACGACATTACAGTAACTGTCAACAATCAGACTGTTTCGGTGTCCGAATGGGTATATAATAATACTGAAGATGTATATATCGGAAGTATTCCTGCGCTTTCCGAAGAGGGCGAGTATATCATAAAGATAACAGCTAATGGATACACCATTTTTAGCGAAGAATATACCGGCAGTGCAAGCAATAATGAGTACACATCCAACCCTCATGTAATTGACAGCACCCCGCCGGAAATTGGGGTAACATATACTCCAGCATCCTTGCCGGATGGCAAGTTTGCCTATGATAATGTGCGAACAGCTGTCTTTACCATAAAGGACAAGAATTTCAGACCAAACGAACTGGAATTCTCCTCGTTCTCTGCAACCGATGTTCAAGGCAACCCTCTGCCAAACGAAGATGACATTGAATTATCACTTTTGAACGCAATCAAAGCGGCATTTAGCGGAGTAACAGCAGTAAATGACGTCTATACTTCAAGTACGGTGGAATTCAGCACCGATGCAAATTATTCTTTCACGCTCAAATACACAGACTTGGCAAACAACGATGGCTCATATATCGAAACTATGCCTTTCATTATAGACAAATCCGCTCCACAAAATCTTCAAATCGTCTATAAAACAAATCCCGTGACCACGTTTTTGAGGATTATCACCTTTGGTTTCTATAATCCTTCTGTGACAATTCAACTGTATGCCGATGACGCTACTTCCGGCGTTGACCATTTTAATTGGAAGTTCAAACAGGAAGACGACACAAGCACAACGCTGAATGTTTCTGAATTAGAGGAGCAAATTGATTTTACAGATTCCGAGCATTTCAGTTATACCGATTTGGGCAAAACTGCGGTCGCAACGTTCACTCTCACTGCGAATGATTTTGCACAGTATCGTGGTAGTTTCAGCTTTACTGCAACCGACAAATCCGGTCATACAAGTGACGTTCACTATGGCGATGGCAAGGTTATGGACGAGGACGGCAATGTTTATTATACCCAACAAGGTCATGTCGTGGTTGTCGATACAATTGCGCCGACAAGAATTGTAACCTATCCCGTTCCTAAGCAAATACGCGATAAAGATACTCTCGTAGCTTATACGGGCGACAAGGCAGTTCAAGTAAATAAGGAAAACATCAATTCCATTATTTATTACGACAATACCTATGGTGAGTTCATTACTGTAAGCTTGAAAATTACCGAAGCAAATTTCTATGCTGATGATCCCGACTTAATTATTAAGGTAAATGACGAACCTTATTCTATTAACGATTGGACACAAAACGGAGACGAATGGACAGGAACAATAAAATTAGTTGACGACGGCTCGTATGTAATTTCTGCTACATATGTTGACCATTCCGGTAACGTGATGCCTGTCTATCAGTCGGAGAAAATTGTCATTGACAGAGTAAGCCCTGTGGTTGACAAATACACTTTCGTGCCCAAAACAACAAATGCTATTGAAGAAACTACTCAGTTCAGTAAAAATTTGGAGTATGGATTCTATTTTAAAACTGCGTTTGATGTGACTATACATACTTCTGATGTTTTGCCATCATCTGGACTTGAGAAGATGTCGTATCGTTTAGTGCCTTATTCAAACGGAATTAAACTTGAAGAACAAAAAGGCACAATTGCCATTGTGGAAGGCATTGCGACACTCGCTATCCCGCTATCCCGGCAGGATTCAAAGGGCAGATTTTTGCGGAATGCTTAGATAATACGGGCAACAAATCAACAGAAGTTACGCCTATGGCATTTGTCAGCGATGCCGCCGCGCCTGAAATTAATGTGACCACCAACAATAACACATCCTATAAGGATGCGGTGGGAAATCGCTTGTTTGCCGACAAAGAAGAAATCGTAACAGTGACCGCAACGATAACAGATACAGTTTCGGGTATTCGTGAAATTGGTTATGCCCAAAGTTCTGAGATGGCGTCGTTCGAAAGAAAAACAATTCAAGTAGGAAACGCAGGATATCAAGTCGGACACGATTTGGGCGACGGTTGGATTATTTCAGCAATTGACAACAACCTCATCACCAGGGTTACAAAGACGTTTTCCTATAAGAACGACGACAACGACATAATTCTGTCATTTGACGCAACTGATCGCAGCGGTAACAAAAAGGGAAATGTCCAAAGTGAGATGTTTACGGTCGATAAAACTGACCCCGTCATAAACATTGTTTTCCGTGAAGATGACGACACAGATGTTTATTACAGCGCAAATCGAATCGCCGATATAACCGTGCATGAACGCAATTTTGATGCAACTCTTATCAAAGACGCCATCAAGAATACATTTGGCAGTGTTCCCAGTTATTCGTTTACTGAGGTTTCTAATGAGGAGTATACGGCAGTTGTGGATTTTGATGAGGGCGATTATACCTTCTCTATGAGCGGAACTGACTTGGGTAACCATGCGGCGATTGTTAATTTCAGCGGTGGCAATGAGAGAGAGTTTTTTGTTGATAAGACTAAGCCATCAATTACCGATAATTTTCCTGAATTCGCTTATACTGTTACTGAAGACAGTTTCAACAAAGACAAGCAAGTTACTATTACTGTTGCAGAGCATAACTTTGACCCTGAATTAATAAAGCTGCGTGTGCTGCGCAAGGATGCCGGTACGGATCATAACCCGAATGGTTTGGTGGATGTAACCGGTGAATATCTCAGCAGAGCAAACTGGGCAACGAGTGGCGATGTGCATACCATCACATTTTCCATGAGTTATGATGCCGTTTACAAAATCGAAATGACTCCAGAGGATTTGGCTGGAAATACTTCTGATTATCGGACGACAGTAGTGTTTGAAATTGACAAGACAGTTCCTGTCGTCAGTGCAAAGAATGGTTCGTATGTCAGCGCAACAGATACTGAGTTTTTGGAAGCCTATCCTTACAGCAGAAGAGACGGCTCTGCACCAACAGTGGATTTTAGCGATTTAAACATTGACCATATCAAATATTCGCTGACAGTTTGGGTTCCAGATTATTTAAATTCAGAGGCAATGCCAGTTGTAAAACCCTTAACGGTATATCTTAAGGAAGACACGGCAAAATCCGGCATCATAAAGGGCAGTAAGTTTACCATTCCGAACTTCACAAATGATGGTGTTTACGCTTTGAAACTTATTGCTGTTGACGTCGCCGGGAACGAGAGCGTACTCAACACAAACACTTACGCCAGAATGGTTGACCAAGATGTTTTGGCATATATACTCGACAGCAATGTTAATAACAAGACCGGGCTTTATTCATTCCAATACGAGGACGGAACGCCGATCAGTATGCGTCCGGACAATTTTGACGACCTGAAAATATTTGTTTTGGCAAAGCAAGACACCAATGTTGATATTGTTCTGCGCGATACAAATGCCGATAAGATTTACGCCAATGCCCAAGTAACGACAGACGACAGCATTTATGGTTTCACAGTTTATAACTTCCTGCTGACATCTGATTTCTTCAAGGATAATTACAACGGAGACACTGACATTGATTTGCATTTGACGGTGAAAAATGATGAAGATCGCATTGACTTGGGACGGATGCATATTGATAATGTTGCACCGACTTGCGTATTGCCCGAAGAGTTTAGTTCATGGCATTGGTATTTTGGTGAAGACTCGCGTACTATAACACTTACAAACATCAGCGAGCTGCTTGATGATTCCACTTGCACAGTTTACGACAATGGCAAGGCAATTACGCCGGTTTATTCTAAAGAGGATGGCACACTGACATTCAAGCTTGATAAGGGATGGCATAACGTCGGCGTAGTTCTTGCTGGAAATGCGTATAACGTGAAAGAGCGAGTAAATATGCACGTTGGCTATTTTTGGTTATGGATTCTAATTTCCTGTGGTTTATTCTTCATTGGAGTAGGAACAGGAGCTTTAATTGTACGCAACAAAAAAGTGCAAAAATATGAAGATGACTAACATTTTCGCCTTTCATTTTTTGTGTGTAGCTAACGGGAATTTCAGATAAAACCGATAAAGTATTATGTCAATTGTATATTTAAAAATAAAAATATATGAAAATGCAAAGAATATTAATAAAGTGATGTTAACAAGGGTTATCCTTGACTTTCGTTTACGAGTGTAACTACTAAATATAAATGGATATATGCCAAATTATGGTGAGCTTAAATTAGCTTGTTGAAACCGCTGACTGTATTATTAATGTATATAATTTTTCTTGTATTCTTGTTAAGCTAGGAAGCCACTTAACACGCTTAAACATTACGTTTGAGCGTGTTTTATTTTTTTTAAAATAACCTATTTGCTCCAATGCTCATGACAAGTTTCATTCCAAAGTAATATTTAACATAAGCAACTGCAAAGCCCCACTACAAGCCAAGGCAAAGAGTTACAATGGCTATATAGCGGGGTTTTTTGTATCGTTTTATTATTAATATTGTCAGACTAAATGGCAAATACGTTTATATCAGCAATTCAGCATTATTGTATGTGTTGATTGCATCCATAATAGCTTTTCTAGTGTCTAATCCTTTTCCCGATAAAACTACTATCTTATTGAAATTATTAATAATATCACCCGAATAATACTCCTCTAATTTAAACATAGTTCCCACACAATCAAGATAGAAAATCTTGTTTTCTAATTTAATGAAGCCCTTTACCCTATGGGTTTCATGTAAAAACATCTTGACAAATTTTGTAAAAGCATCAACGCTGGTATTGTCATTGATTTTGACAAGATATTTTTTCAACGTAATATCAACAGTCTGTATCGCATCAATAGATTCGTCTTTACTTTCAACCATAGAAGCACTGAACCAATCCATCTTTATCTGGCCGAAGCTAGTAGTAGTAATTACTGCATCAGGCTTTACTATTGCAATAGTTCTTCTGATTTCGTTAAGCTTTTCTTCATCAACAAGGTCAGATTTATTAATAATAATATAATCTGATGCGCATAACTGTTTTTTTACTACAACTGCGGTTTCAACTACCTTATGAAATCTTTTGGCATCAACAAGACAAATACAGCCTTTATAATTAATATAATCAGTAAATTTAAACTGGTTTAACGTTCTTACTAGGTTTGCAGGATTCGTAAGCCCTGAGGCCTCAATAATAATTGTTTCTGAATCTTTTTTTAAAGCCGAACTTAAAACTGATACAAACTGGTCCATCCTGCAACTACATAAAATAGAACCATTGTTAATTTCATCAAGTGCCACACCAAGATCTGAAAGTAATTTTCCATCTACCCCAACCTCACCAAATTCATTTATAATAACATGAAGCTTTTTATCCTTTAACTGGTTGATGAGATTGCGCATAAATGTTGTTTTTCCTGCTCCTAAAAAGCCTGTGATAAAATATAGATCCTTCTTCAACACCTGACTTCACTTCCCTCTACATTACATCCTTTATAGCCTTTTCTAGTTCTTCCTTTGATGGAACAATTGAGCTGAATTTCAATTTACCGTTAATATACATTGACGGTAGATTTTTAACACCCATCTTTTTGCATCTTGCAATATTCTCTTTTATGGTGAACTTGTATTCAACCATATCAATCGCATCTCCAAAAGTGTCCTTTGCCTGCTGTGCTGCACCAAACATATATGTGCATGCTGCACAAGTAGCTGAATCAAGCGTAAATACTTCAACAAAGGGCTTTGATAAATTTTCATAGTCAGGTAATTCAATTTCAATCTCATCATCAACAGCAATATAATTTTTAACCATTTCTCTAACTTTCTCAGTTTCAAGAACAGACTGTGCTACACCAATTGCATTCTCAATAGGGCAATCATAAGGCATATCGCAACCAGGTGCTAGGACAAAGTTATCTTTATTATCCATATTATCAAGCAAATCAATAACATACTTCATATTATCCTGCTGAGTACCATGAAGCATTATTGTCGTAAGAGGTATGTTTCCTCCTATTACAATATTATATTTATCGGTTATTTTTTTAGCCTCAAGCAAATTAACATTTTCATCAACTGAAATAGAATCTGGATTTGACTTGCACATAACCTCAATATTTCTTGTTGCATCACCACATACAAAGAAGGAAGATTTTGCACCAAGCTCACGTATTTTATCAAAAAGCTGAGTAAATGGCTTTGCCATGAATTCTTCAAAATGATTAGGAGAAATCTGTGAAATCAATGGGTCAACAACAGCGATTACATCCATACCAGCTTGAACGTAGTATTCAGCCATCTGCATTGCCACTGCATTACAATAATCAAGAAAATCTTTTACCATATCTTCATCATCATACATATCCATAAAAATATCATTTCCACGAAGATGAGTAGCCAATGTGAATGGTCCGCAAATCAAGCCGTAAAGTGCTGTAGTATCGCCAACAGATTTTTTCATTCTTTCCATAACGTCAAGAATGAGAGGAATTCTGCCTGATTCTTTTGTTGGAATAGTGCATTTGCATGGAATTTGAATCTCCTCTGTTCCTTCAAGAGGGTGCGTTTTAACAGAAGGAGGACCATCCTTAGCCCAAACGAGTTCGCATCCTAAGCATTCAGCTTCAACCTGAAGGTCAAATATTACAGGTTGGCCGTCTGGCTTATATAATTCATTTACTTTTATTAATGCTTCATACAACTTGTCAGCGCTTTGAAGAACCTCTGTAGCATCATACCCAACTAATTTTCCTGCATGAACGCCAGCAAAAGGAACCCAAGGAGTTCTTTCAACCTTTTCGTGATTTAGTGCTTTAAGCAATAGTTCTTTTGGTAACATATTTAAACCTCCATTTATTAATTTCTATTTTTGTATAATATGCAAAATCTACTTTTTAAAGAAATATTTATCCTGATTCTGGAATACTTCAACCATAGCCATAATGTTTTCAGGTGGAACATCAAAAGCAAGAGCATGTGTTGGAGCAATAATGAGCCCGCCGTTATTATGAATTGTATCAAAGATTCTTATACATTCCTTTTTCACTTCTTCTGGTGAAACGAAAGGCAATACCTGCTGTGTTGATACACCACCCCAGAATGAAAGCTTATCCCCGTACAATTCCTTTATTTTCACAATATCATACACCTCAGGTTGGAATGTCTGATAGCAATCAAGTCCGATTTCAATTAAATCAGGCAAAATTTCGTGACAGTCACCACATGAATGCTGTAATACAAATAAGCCTTTATCTTTAACCTTTTTGTATAAACGTGCCATTTGAGGCTTTATATAGTGTCTCCAATGTTCGGCACCCATAATCAAACCTTTTTGTTGCCCCCAATCGTCCCCAAAATAAATTCCGTCAAAGTCATATTCCAAAGCGATGTCAACTAAGTGGCAGAAATAATCACCAATCTTTGTAAAGAATTCTTCACATTCGTCAGGACAAGTTACCATGCTGCAAAGAATATTTTCCATGCCCATTAGTGACCATGAACGTTCAAACATACAGAAACCAAAACCATACATTATGAAACGGTCATCTTTTTCTTTATCCTTTGTTAATTCTTCACATTCTTTACGAAGTCTGGCTTCGTCAGGTTGAGGGAATACATAATCATAATCTTCTAAATCTTCAATTATATTTACCTCAGGAATACCAATATCCTTATCTGCACCGTTACGGTTCCATTCAACGCCAAATTCATCTTTAAAATAACCTGGTTTTTCCTGCATCTCAGTCGGCCAACCCCAGTACTGTGTATAATGAAGATAAGCGCCTACTTTCTCTTCAATATTTTTGTCACCTGTGTATTCAATCAACTGTTCCAGAGCCTGTAATGTAAAATCCATATGAAATGGAATTGGCTGTGTCTCCTTATGTTTAAGCGTATTAATAACGATTTCTCTGCGTGTCATTTTTATTCCTCCTCAATTATCATGTTGTTAAAAAGCATATGCTGAGCATATAGGCTGTTAAAAGCTTTATCGTCTGACAAGCTTATTTCTATTGCACGCTTGCAGATTTCCTCTGCTTTTCCCCTTAATGTTATGTCGGTTGCATATTTGACACAACCATTTAAAGAACTATTTCCGACCGAAACAATTTTGTTTCTGAACTCCTCAGGCAACATTCCGATTTTAATAGCTTTTTCAATATTCATTTTATATCCAAATCCACCGGCTAAATATATGGTATCAATCTCATTGTAAGATATTCCATACCGAAGTATTAAAGTTTCTATCCCCGCCCGGATAGCCGATTTTGCCAGTTGAACTTCTCTTATGTCCTTTTGAGTCAGACATAGCTTTTGATTGTCCTTAGAAAAGGCAATAAAAAACCCGTCATCAAAGTATTCATCATTTAAACGCCCTGTTTCGTCAATCAGATTATTTTCAAGAAGTTCTGAAACAATTTCTATTACACCTGTCCCACAGATTCCAACAGGTTCACTGTCCCCGATAGTATTAATTGTAGTTAATAAGCCATCTGACATTTCAACGCCACAAACAGCACCTTTTATACTGCCTGTTCCACATGAAATGTTTCCTCCCTCAAATGCAGGACCAGCAGCTGTTGAAGCAACTAGAATCCTATTTTTATTCCCGATAGCCATTTCGCCGTTAGTGCCGATATCAATAAGCATGGATGTTTTTTCATCCTCGCCAATATCACACGCCAATATTCCAGAAGTTATATCTGCCCCAACGAATGTTGATATCCCAGGCAAAATCGTTAACGGAAGATTACGAAATTCAGTATCAATAGTATTTAAATTGTATGCATTAAAAGGAAACTGTCCGAGTGTTTTGCAGGAATAACCCATAAAAAGATGAACCATTGTTGTATTGCCAGCAAGAAAAATATGTTGAATTTTCGAATCTTTTTTAATAAGAGTTTTTAAACCAGCCTGAAGCTCTTCTCTTATTGTTTTTTTCAATTCCTCAGACTTTCCGTCATTTGAAGCTTGAATTCTGCTGATAACATCTGCACCATAAGCACGTTGTTTGTTAATAGCAGAATACGTTTGATACACCTGTCCGGTTATACTATCAATTCTCTGCATTGCAATTGTAGTTGTGCCTATATCTACAACAACTTTTTGTGAACTGCTGCCGTAATCATCAACACTATTGCTGTTGTCGCTACCTGAATAGTCCGTCAGCACTTCAAAATCGTCTTCATCCTGATTTAAAGAAATAACGCAATCAGTATCCGGATATGCCTTACAGCTGAGTCTCATTCCACTAGCAAGTTCATCCTTTGAAAAAAACTTATTGTCCTCATCTGAAATAGGTATTGAACCTTTTTGCAGGATAATTCCACATTTTCCACAGGTTCCTCTTCCGCCACAAATGGCAGGAACATAAAGCTCATTTTCTATCAGCGCATCCAACAAAGACTGATTTTCCTTAAGAATAATATCCTTGCTACTTTTTTGGGATAACACCGTAACTTTTTTTGGCTCGCATTTTTTTAGCTTGCAAGTGTCATGCGAAGCACAACCTTCACAGTTGCTATGGATATTCATGCTTTTACAACCTTCATCCAGCAAATAAATATGGGCTATAGTTTTTACAGGGTCAAACATAAAACTGCTTTTTATATTTATACCAGCAATTTTGTTAGCGTCTGTTTTTTCCCATATTAACTTCTGGAATTCCATTTCTATATCTGTCGGGGCTTCCAGCCTTTTTAGTATACCCATATTTTCTTTTTTGCAAAACTCTACGGCATCCTGCTTTAAAATTCCATCAATTTGAAAAAGCATATCGTCTGCCATTGCATCATACATCAAGCCTGCTACACAATCACCTTTATCAAAGGCGCTTGTAGATAACCTGCTAAGCTCATTGCCGACAGAAATTAAACAAAACAAAGCTTTGCAGCCTTCGGGCAACAGTTCATCCCTGATAGCTTCTGGGATTTCGCCATAACTCATTAAAGCAATAGGCTTAATGTGTGCAATTGATTTTTCTGACAAATCATAGAATTCTTCAAGCATCTCACTATATACAGGGGAATCCTCAGAACAATCTATCAGGTGCATAATCGTTTTGGGATTAAATCTCAAATTAAAATCTTTTTTAATAGTGACCATTATATACATTCCCCCTGCTATAATGCAATTTAAGCACTTACAGCAGCTTTTGCTGTTTCAGCACAAGTAGCCGCATCTGCTGTATAATAGTCAGCTCCTATTTGCTCTGCAAATTTTGCATTTACTGGTGCGCCACCTACCATAATGATGTACTTATCTCTTAAACCTTTTGATTGCAGCTCGTCAATAACAGACTGCATATTAGTCATTGTTGTTGTTAACAACGCTGACATACAAATAATATCTGCATTGATTTCCTCAGCTTTTTCAATGTATTTTGACGCATCAACGTCAACACCTAAATCGTGAACTTCAAAGCCTGCACCTTTAAGCATCATGGCAACTAAATTCTTTCCGATGTCATGCAAATCACCATGGATAGTACCAATAACTACTTTTCCAACCGGCTCGTTACCTATCTGTGCGAGTTGTGGCTCAAGTATTGAGAGCCCAGCATTCATAGCCCTTGCTGCTACTAAAACCTCAGGAACAAATACCTCGTTGTTTTTAAACTTTTCTCCGATAATTGCCATTCCTGAAAGTAATCCTTCATCGAGAATTGTTTTTGGATCCATTTTTTCATCAAGAGCTTGCTGCACTAGTGACTTAACATTTTTCGCTTTACCTATTTGTAGATTCTCGCTGATTTCTTTAATAATTGACATAAAGAACCTCCTTAATAAATTTGTTTACATAATTATGTTTTCTCCTATATTGACAATACTATATTATTGCTTATAATAATAGTTAAATACGTACAAAAAAATAGTAATTTTAATTGAATTTTTTTTGGAGGTTGATAAATGAATTTACTTTTTAATATTAATGATCTTAAAAAAATGCTTTTTGATTTTTATACCTTAACCCAAATGAGAACTGCGATATTTGACGAAAATTTACATGAAATAGCTTCTTACCCAACAAGGCTATCTTCTTATTGCCGGATAATCAGGAGTGATGCTGAGGCATATAAAAAGTGCCTTTGCTGTGATTACAATTCTTGCATGATGTGCAAGCATTTGCAACATCTGTATATATACCAATGTCATGCAGGGCTTACTGAAGCTGTTGTTCCTATTCAGTCAAATGGATTAGTAATGGGATATATAATGTTCGGGCAGGTTTTGTCAACTAAATCTTGCAGTACTCTTTGGCAGGAAATTACCGAAGAAATGTCAAATTATAATATTGATAAAGAAAAACTTGAAAAAGCATTTTGGAAAAAAAAGAACGTTTCAATGCAAATTATAGAATCTTCTGCAAATATGCTTGAAATATGTGCGAATTATCTGTATTCAAGCCATAAAATTGCAATGAAAGAGGATACTCTTGCCTATAAAATAGAGAATTATATCGGCCATAATATTCAAGGAAAAATTTCTGCTGAAACTATATGTGACGCTTTTAATCTTGGGAAAACTGCTTTATACGAGCTTTCAAACAAAAACTATGGTTGTGGTATAGCAAGTCACATCCGTCAGGTTCGATTGCAAAGGGCAAAAGAGCTTCTTTCTGACACTTCAATGGCAATATACGAAATTGCTGATGCTGTTGGCTTGAATGATTACAATTATTTTACCAAAATATTTAAAAGAGAATTAGGAGTCACACCAAAAGAATACCGGAAAGAGTGTAAAATTCTTAATAATAAGTAACCTGGTATGGCAAAAAACTTTTTTGAAATTAATGACACAGGCGCGATTCACCCCCGCAAATGACAAATTTCGTTTTAATAAACCTAATAGATATAAAAAATAATGAGCCTGCTTTTTCAGCAGGCTCTCAGCTTGTAGAAAAAGCCCTTTTCTACAATTTTATTATAAATTGAAGCACGTATTTGCGGGGGCTTTGCGGTCGCCCCCACACCCCTTCGCATCAAAAATTATAGTTTTTCGACACTCTGGGAGCCTGCTTAAAAGCAGGCTCTTTATATTTACTTATTTTTTAAGTATCAGAAAAATAATTCGGTCACTTCCGTTTAAATGTCAGATAGGTATATGGAATTTCTCCCACACAATATTCTGCAACATATAGTTCAAATTTGCTTTCATCAAATTCAGGGAAAAATGTATCCCCCTCAAAAAGCTCATCAATAACTGTAATAAAAATTACATTGGCAATATCAATGGCTTCTTTATAAAGCTGTTCACCACCGCAAATATAAATATCCTTCCCCTTTGCGTTGTCTTCTGCCATTTTGAGTGCATCTTTTAATGAAGCCGCTGTAAAACAATTATCAGCCTTAAAGCTTTGTGTTTTTGATATCACGATGTTCATACGGTCAGGCAAAGGGTATCCAATTTCCTCAAAAGTTCGCCGCCCCATAACTACAACATTGCCAGTTGTAAGCTCTCTGAATCTGGTTTGCTCGCCTTTAATCTTCCATGGAATTTCCCCTTTGTTACCTATCACTCTGTTTTTTGAGAAAGCTACAATTATTGCAATCATATTATACCTTCAATCTGATATTCTATAAAATCCAAAAAAATACAAATATTTCAAACTTTTTATCTAATTTAAAATAGGAAAATCAGTTTCAAGGCTAATTATTATAGCCATAGCCCATTTCTCTCAGCATATTGGCAAGCAAATGCAACCTTGATGACAGCATTTCATCATCCCTTGACAACACGTCAGAAAACAGCCGTATATCTTCGTCTATCATTTCGTTATCGGTGCAAACCGATACAGTCATTGCATCACCTTGTATTGCAATTCTGTCAAGCTGTGGGTTGTTTTCATCATATAGCTTTGGATAACGGTAGCCTTCTTTAAAATGCTGTTTTGCCCTGCAAACAAGAATCGCAAGGTCAATCACTCTGTGCAACGGCAATTCTTCTGACTGC
>QKDG01000172.1 GCA_003246805.1 Clostridia bacterium
GTTTATCATAGAAAAGGAAAAATGCAGTAGTATAGACATGGCTGGCGAACCCACAGCCAATATAATGAAAGCTATTGCCGGAGAAATATCAGATAATCCTGAACAAAAGAGAATTCTTGAAAGATTTGGCTATCTACTTGGCAGGTATATATTTTTTTGTGACGCTATTGAAGATTTGGATGACGATTTTAAAGACGGTAATTATAATGTTCTGCTTTTGCAAAAGAATATTATTAAACTTGATAAAGAAGAAAAGGATTATCTTAAAGAAATTGCAACAGATACAATTAACTTCACTCTTGGTGAGCTTGCAAATACTTATCTGCTGCTTGATATACAAAAATATAAGCCTATTTTTGATAATATAATCTATTTAGGCTTAAAGAATACAATTTCACTAATTTTACAGGGAAAATCAGAAAAGGAGAAAAAAAATGAACGATCCGTATAGAATTCTTGGCGTGTCGCCTTATGACAGTGACGATAAAATCAAAGAGGCTTACAGGGAATTAGTAAAAAAATATCATCCCCCGATAATTATTCCCAAAGCCCTATGAGCGATATCGCTGATGAAAAAATGGCAGAAATTAATTCCGCTTTTGACGAAATAATGAATATAAGGCGTGGCAATGGCAGCTCATCAACTTATGAGCAAAGCAGTTCTACTGGTTATACTGGTGCTTCTGACTACAATGAAGTTCGCAGGCTGATTCAGGCTGGTGATGTTACAATGGCTGAAAATATACTCGACAATGTTCCCCCAGCGACAAGAGGAGGAGAATGGTACTTCCTTAAAGGCAGTATTTTTTACACTAGAGGCTGGTTGAATGAAGCTTATGACAATTTCTCTACCGCTACACAGATGAACCCGCAAAATGCTGAATACAGAGCAGCTTTTGAACAAATGCAAAGAACAAAACAGGGGCATATGAATGGCTCGCCTTATCAGCAATACAGAACAAACCAAAACCCTATGGGATGCTCTGGCTGTGAGCTTTGCCAGGGGCTTATATGTGCTGATTGCTGCTGTGAATGTATGGGTGGCGATTTAATCAGCTGCTGTTAAGGAAATATAATGAAAAAACGATTGAGCTTTAAAATCGCTTTGTGCGGAATTATAACGGCTATTGGCATTTTTTTGATGTTTTTTACCGGAATAATGCCCTTGATGACTTACGCCTTGCCTGCACTGGCTGGTGCCCTGACAATCATCCTTGTAATTGAATTTGGCGTAAAATGGGCTTTTATGACATATTTTTCAATAGGGCTTTTAAGCCTGTTTTTAGCAGCAGATAAAGAATCAGCAGTGCTGTTTGTATTGTTTTTAGGCTATTATCCTATTATTAAATCCTTTTATGAAAAAATTAAGCTCAGGGCTCTTGAATGGTTCCTCAAAATTGCATCCTTTAATCTCTCTATTATAGTTGCTTATATTATTATTATTAATGTTTTTGGGATGAATGAAATTCTTAATGAAATGAATGATTTTGGCCGATACACTATCTACGTTCTTCTTGGCATGGGCAACTTTGCATTTATTGTATATGATATTGCTTTATCAAGAGCAATAAGCGCATATATAAATTCTTTGAGGGTAAAATTTATAAATAAGCTAAAATAACCCGAAGTCAGGAGATATTATGAAGAAGATTGAAAATAAAAAAAATTTTTTTAAAATAGTTTTCTTTATTATTTTTATTTTAGCTATTGCGGGAATAACGGTTGCTTTAATTCCCGTTATAAAAATGCTTCCTACCGCTGAGGGCAGGTTAAAGCTAAAAGAAACTGTCGAGTCCTTTGGCGGGTTCGGTGGATTGGTTTTCGTCCTTATACAGATTTGCCAGATTGTTGTTGCTTTTATTCCGGGTGAGCCTATTGAAATAATAAGTGGAATGCTTTTTGGTTCAATGATGGGGTTTTTCTTGTGCATGATTGGTATCGTTATTGGTACTGTTCTTGTATTTTATCTTGTAAGATGGCTGGGCGAACCCTTGGTTTCTGCATTTGTTAACAGCGAAAAACTTAAAAAATATAAAATTCTTAATGATGAAAAACGCCTTGAATCACTGGTTTTTATACTTTTTCTTATACCGGGAACACCGAAGGATGTATTGACTTATCTTGTCCCGTTAACAAAAATTAGGCCAAAAAAGTATTTTGTCTATTCTTCAATTGCGAGGATTCCTTCTGTTATTTCCTCAACAATTGTTGGTTCGACAATAGGTGACGGCAACTGGGCTTTGAGTATTGTTATTTTTGCTGTTACAGCCCTTGTCGGGTTTGTCGGAATTTTATATAATGATAAGCTACTTTCAAAATACAGCAGGAAGAAAAAAGAATCTGATATTTGATATAATCAATGCCATAGCATTTTTATGTGCACAGAGGGAAAAGACATTTTAGACAGACTTAATCACCCATTTTTCGGGTGATTTTTTAGTTTTAATGTTACATCACAACTTTATCATAATTATATTGTATTTTAAATATATAGAAAGGGGCTGTTTGTATTGAACAACCAAAACAATAAATCAAAAATTAACACAAATTTTATCGTTAAAATTATTCTTGATGTATTAATGACTATTCTTTTTTTATACCTTATGAAAATCAGCTTTGTGGGAATTCAGCTACATGAGCTTATTGGTATAGGGATATTCTTTTTATTTATAATTCACAAAATACTAAACTATAAATGGATTGTGGGAATATGCAAAAACTTTTTTAACAAAAAAATTTCAGCTAAAGCAAAATTCATGTTTATCCTTGATGCTGTATTATTGGTATTGGTTACA
>QKDG01000142.1 GCA_003246805.1 Clostridia bacterium
CAATCAAAGCTATCAGTTTCTGAAATTGCAAAGCAGGATACCTCACTTGAATTTTTTTATCAGATACCAAGGCTTAATGATGAAATTGGGAAGCTTACTGCGGCTGAAATAGGAACAGCAACACACGCATTTATGGAGCATGCAAGCTACCCGAATGCCGAGCTTGATGTTTTAGAAGAAATAAACAGGCTTATTGGCATTGGCTTGCTCTCAAAAAAACAGGGGAATTCTATTGATATAGGCTCTGTCGAAGCTTTCTTTAATTCAGATTTTTATAAAAGAATTAAAAATAGTGATAACGTGGTGAGAGAACGTCAATTTCTTGTAATGATTTCTGATTTAAAGCTTGATGACGAGCTGTTATTAAAGTATAATGGAACAGAAGGAATGTTGCAGGGCATTGCAGACTGCATTTTTGAGGAAGATGACGGCTTTGTTCTGGTTGACTATAAAACAGACAATGTAAAGTCAGTATCAGAACTAACCGAGCATTATACGTTGCAGTTAAAGCTTTATAAGGCGGCATTTGATTTGATTCTTGATAAGCCTGTTAAAAGCAGCTATATATATTCGTTTAAGCTTAAAAAAGGAATTGAAATTATTTTATAAAAATACTTGACAAATATCTTATATAAGTATATACTGTTATAGAAAACAAAGCAGAACTATTCCGTTCTCACCTACGAACTAACGTGAGTAAGGTCAATACAAAAACACATTTATTTTATTGTGGATTAGTATGAGCACGGGCGTTAGTCTGTGCTCTGTTTAATTTAAGCATGGAGGTGCTAACTATTAGCAACAAAGAACTTCAAATCAACGAGGAAATTCGTGATGCAGAGCTTCGCGTAATTGACGTTGACGGAACCCAGCTCGGTATTATATCTTCAAAGGAAGCGCAAAGGATGGCAATTGAAAAGAATTTGGATTTAGTCAAAATTGCTCCGCAGGCGACTCCACCGGTATGTCGTATTATGGATTACGGGAAATTTTGCTTCGAACAAGCCAAGCGTGAAAAGGAAGCAAGGAAGAATCAAAAGATTGTTGAAATTAAAGAAATCAGAATGTCATCATCTATTGATACTCATGACTTCAACACTAAGGTTAATCAGGCTATTAAATTCTTGAATTCAGGCGACAAGCTAAAGGTTTCGGTTCGCTTCAGAAAACGTGCTGCGGCTCACCCACATTTAGGGCAGGAGCTTTTAGATAAGTTTAAAGAAGTGGTTGCAGAGGCAGGTACAGTCGAAAAGCCATCAGTGATGGAAGGCCGTAGTCTTGTCATGTTTGTTTCACCAAAAGCTTCAAAGTAAATTTTTCAAGGAGGATATATTATGCCAAAGGTAAAAACACATAGTGGTGCTAAAAAGCGTTTTAAATTAACAAAAAACGGTAAGGTTAAGTTCCAACACACCAATAAAAGACATCGCCTAACACAAAAGGCACACAAACGTAAAAGAATACTAAGAAACGGTGCATTTGCTGATTCAACAAACGCTCCAATAGTTAAGGTTTTAATCCCATACAAATAATAATTATAAGCGGAGGTAAATAGATATGGCACGTGTAAAAGGTGCGATGATGACTCGCAAGAGAAGAAATAAAACTTTAAAGCTTGCTAAGGGCTATTTTGGCGCAAAAAGCAAGCATTTTAAAATGGCTAAACAGGCTGTAATGAAGTCTGGTCAATATGCTTACATTGGCCGTAAGCAGAAGAAGCGTGATTTCAGAAGCTTATGGATAACAAGAATTTCAGCTGCCTGCAAATTAAATGGAATGAACTACTCAACATTTATGAACGGCATCAACAAGGCTGGAATTACACTTAACAGAAAAATGCTTTCAGAAATTGCTATAACTGACCCAGCTGGCTTTACTGCTATTGCAGAAAAGGCAAAGGCTGCATTAAACTAACTAATCAACACGCTCCGTCTTGTATTGAGCGTGTTTTGTTATACATATCATTTGTTGAGCAATAAGATGTTAAAAGTAGAATTATATTGCAGATTTCTGTGACATAATAATTAATGTGTTTTGACGGAGGGTTTTATGAAAAAGTTTACAACTATAATTTTGATGCTATGCATGGTCTTTGTTTTTGCAGCTTGTGGAGAAGCTGATACTAATAACAAGGAAGAAGATACTTCAAATGACAATGGCTTTTTTAATTTATTCTCAAAGCCTGATAATGAATATATCGACGAAAGCGACGATGATATATCAAGTAATAGGAACGAAGAAAATCCTGGGGTTGAACCAGAGCAATACAGCAATTGGGTTGATTTTGACAAATGCTTTTATGGTGAGTATTCTCAGGAGCTGCCATTTGATAATGGAACAGATGCAAACGGAAATACTATTTGGGGCAGCTATGACGGCCATTTAAAAATCACCAGTTTGAATTAACTCCTGAGAATTCACGAGTTATTGGAGACGAGATTATTTCCGTTATTCCTTTGGATGAAATGGCAGAAGAATGGCGGTTCATATTTCATAACAAATCCAATCTTCAAGCAGGAGCTTTACAAATAAGTATGCAAACAGCTACAAATCAATATATGTTGTATAAAGAATAGATAACTTTTAAAGGAGCATATTATGCCTGAAATTATTACAAGCAAGGATAATGCTAATATTAAGCTTTATCAAAAACTAAATTTATCAAAAAAAGCCAGGAATGAGCATAATATGTTCCCACTTGAGGGTGTTCGCCTTGTTATTGATGCTTTGAATGAAAATTCAGAGCTTCACTGTGTATTTATAACTCAATCAGCATCAGAAAAATACAGCGAAGCATTGAATTTGATAATAAATAAAATTCCTGAATGTAAAATATATTATATAACAGATGAAATTTCATCAAAATTATCAGACACAAAATCCCCACAAGGAATATATGCAATTTCTAAAAAGCTTGACAAAATCAATATCGCTGATAAAATATTAACTAATGGAAAATTCATAATA
>QKDG01000032.1 GCA_003246805.1 Clostridia bacterium
AATGGAGTAGTTACAAATTCTGTTGCGCTTAGTGATAATATGAAAACAATCGGACAACGCCTTACTGATAACAATATCCATTGTGGATATATTGGTAAGTGGCATTTAGATGGCGGAGATTATTTTGGTATTGGTAAATGCCCAGAAGGCTGGGATAAAAAATACTGGTATGACATGCGTTGCTATTTGAATGAACTAACTGATGAAGAAAAAGTAAAATCCAGAAATCCACAAACAGCATTTGAACCTTCAATGACTGAGGAATTCACATTTGCTCATCGTTGTTCAAACAGAGCTCTTGATTTTCTTGAAGAAAATAAGAATGAGGATTTTTTCCTTACAGTTTCTTATGATGAACCTCACGGGCCTTCGCTTTGCCCTGCTCCATACAATACAATGTATGAAAATTTTAAATTTGATGATTATCCCAATTTTGATGACGACTTGAGCGATAAGCCATTTTTCCAGAAGCTTTGGGCAGGAAATGATATTAACAAATCACCGTCAGAGATTAACAAGCCGTCAAAGCAGCTTGGGTTGTTCTTAGGCTGTAATACTTTTGTCGATTATGAAATCGGCCGTGTAATTGATAAAATTAACGAATTAATCCCTGATGCACTTGTTATTTTCACATCGGACCATGGTGATATGCTAGGCTCTCATAAATTACAGATGAAAAATGCAACAGCTTACAAAGAGGTTGCAAATATCCCCTTGATTATTCGTGGTGGAGAAGCAGGAAAGGTGGTTAATTATCCTGCGTCTCACATTGATATTGTTCCTACTGTTCTTGATTATATGGGAGTTAACATTCCGAACATGATTGAGGGAAAAAGTATGCTTCCTCAGATTCATGATACAGATATTAAAATTAACGATGTGGTATTCTGTGAATTTACACGGTATGAAGTAGACCATGATGGGTTTGGCGGGCTTCAGATTATGCGAGCCGCAATAACAGAAAAATATAAATTAGTTTTGAATCTTTTAGATTCAGATGAGTTCTATGATTTGGAAAAAGACCCCTATGAAATTGAAAATCTCATATACAATGAAGACTATAAACATCAAAGAAACAAACTTCATGACATTTTGCTGGAAAATATGAACCAGACACGAGATTTATATCGTGGCTATCAATGGGCAGTGCGAATTTGGCGACAAAATAAAACTCCACGCTGGGAAAATGATGGCTATACAAGGCAACGCGAAAATGAAGAATACGAACCACGACAGTTAGATTACGATACTGGGCTTCCTATGATTGAGCCTGTTAGGAAAAAAACAACCAACGACCAGAAAAAATAATTTGTGAAACAAATTTCAGAGTGTCTAAAAACTATGATTTTTGATGCGAAGGGGGTACGGGGACGACCGCAAAGCCCCCCGCAAATACGTGCTTTAACTTATAATAAAATTGCAGAAAAGGACTTTTTCTGCAAGCTGTAATTTGTGTAACAATTTTTAAAAGACTTATAATTATCTTTTGCTTACTATTTTTAATATATAATAAGGGGATATTAGCTATGAAAAAAAACAAAAACCTTAAAATGGAATATAGTGATACCTATGATGAATACATATCAAATTACTCAGATAATAAATCTCACCCATTAAAAATACTAATCAACTTATATAAAGGAAAAGGTAAACTGCTGTTTTCTTCTGTTATTTTTACTATTTTTCAGCGTAGCCCGGCATGGGTAATACCTATTATAACTGCTAATATAATAAACATTGCAACATATTCGACCGAAAATGGAACAAAAAAAATAATATTGAATTTGCTTATCGCGGCAGCTTTTATAGGGCAGAACATACTCACTACATATATACGTGTACATTTTTATGCAAACGCAAACAGAAGTATTGAAAATTCATTGAGAAGCACATTAGTCAAAAAGCTTCAATGTCTCTCTATAATGTTTCATAAAGAAATTCAATCAGGACGCCTGCAATCAAAACTAATGAGAGATGTTGAAAATATTTATCAGCTGCTAAATCATATTTTTCTTACACTCTTGTTTTTTGTTTTGGATATGATTGTAATTATAACTGTCACTTCAATGAAAAGCCCTCTTGTATTATTATTTTTTATATTTGTAATACCATTTACTGTTTTAGCTGTTTTTGGATTTAGAAAAAAAATAAGCACTGGTAATGCAGAATACAGAAAAAAGATGGAGGAAACACAAGGCGCTGTTTCTGAAATGCTGGAAATGATACCTATCACAAGGGCTCACGGATTACAGGAAACTGAGATCGGTAAAATGTCCGGTTATTTTGCAAATATTAAAACAGTTGGATATAAGCTTGATAAATTGAATGCGCTATTCGGGTCTGCTAGTTGGGCTATGTTCCAGCTTTTTCAAGTTGTATCATTAAGCTTTACCGGGTATTTGGCATATAAAGGCACTATACAAATCGGTGATGTTGTTCTTTATCAAACATATTTCACTCAACTTGTCAATGAGCTAGCAGGCATTTTGAATATTTACCCTGAAATTTGTAAAGGCTTTGAATCAGTTAATTCAGTTGGCGAAGTCCTTGCTGACGAAAATATTGAAGCAAACCATGCCATTGTTCCTTTAAGAAAATTGGAGGGTGGCGTTGAGTTTAAAGATGTATTTTTCGAATATAAGAATAACCAGGGCAAAGTACTTAATAGCGTATCATTCAAAGTGCGTCCAGGAGAAAGCATTGCCTTTGTAGGTGAATCAGGCTCAGGAAAATCAACAATTTTGAATCTTCTTATAGGTTATATGAACCCTTCAGATGGAAATATCCTCATTGATGGTATAAACAAAATGAATTTAGATATGAAGGATTATCGTTCACAAATAGCAGTAGTCCCTCAGAACACAATTCTTTTTTCTGGTACAATACGTGATAATATAACATACGGGCTTAAAAATATTTCAGATGAAGAGCTTGATAAGGTAATCAGGGAAGTCGGACTAGATGAAATGATTGAAAAGCTTCCCGATGGCTTAAATACGCTCCTCGGTGAGCACGGGGATAGTTTGTCAGGCGGTCAACGTCAACGAATTTCAATAGCAAGGGCACTGATACGAAATCCTAAGATTATCATTTTTGATGAGGCTACCTCTGCATTAGATTCTTCATCTGAACTTAAAGTTAAGCAAGCAACCGAGAATATGATGCACAAATGCACAACTTTTATGGTAGCTCACAGATTATCTACTATACAAAATGCAGATAAAATAATAGTTTTAAAGAATGGGCAAATAATCGAAACAGGTAATTTTGAAGAACTGATGTCATTAAAAGGGGAATTTTATAATTTAAAAATCTTACAAAGCTAATTCTCAGTATACAAAGTCTCAAAATAAATACTTGACTTACTGATTAAGCATTAAAATGTAATGTTAACTGGTTTTTTAGGGCAATAACAATATATAACTTGACATTTTGATAATTTAATTTATAATGATTAATGTGATAAATTAAATCAGTTATCAAGGGCTAAATATTTAGTTTTGTTAAAAACATCCTTAGTTAGTCGGTTTCGCTCCCACGTCAAACGGCACCGTCTTTATTTGGCACTTTATGAGGATTGAAAAATCAATTTAAGTTTTGTAAAATCATATTTATTCTGACGTGAATACCTAAACTAAATATGTATTCTTATTTCAATTAGGCAATAAGTTGCCCGTAGCCGACAAAACGGGTTAGTAACGTTCTGATTTTTATGCCGGAGAAAGAGTATAATTATGAACATTCCTTTATGGCAGTATGTTGTTTCAATGTCTCTTTATTTTTTCATACTATTAATAGCTATTGATTTCTGCAGAAAACATGTAAAATTCAGCTTCCTGTTCTGGCTAATTTCGCTCGCAACCTTCCCGCTCTGGATTATACTTGGCCAGGTTGAGGGGTGGTTTCGCTGGTTTAAAGTTCTCAGTGTTCTTCTGCCGACTGCTCTCGTTGTCGGAACAGCAAGGCTTGCATATAACAATCCGCAGAAGAAGAACAAGCTGTTTGAAATTTTCCGCAAGGACTGGGTGCTGTGGTTCCTTTATGCTGTTCTGTTCCTGAATATTCTCGAAGCTACCGTCAAGGATTACCAGCTTGGAAATATTCCAAACATGCTCGTTGGTGTAATTCTTATAATTACTATGCCATTCCCAATGAAATACTGGAAGTTTGGCGGCAAATATTCTGAACTTATATTCTATTCAACAGTTGCCTGGAACTTTATATACACAACATGGAACCTTTGCTTTGTGTATGCTGAAGGAGCAGCTTATTTTGGTGGAACAATCTGTATTCTGATGGCTGCTGAAATTTATCCTATTATCAAAAAAAGGCCCGAGCTATACATAATCAGCCGAGTTTATACGCTTGCTATACATATGCTCATGCGTTCAATGAGCGACTGGGTGTTCACAAGCTATATGAATTTTGCACCATTTTATAATGAGGGCTTTAAAAACGGCTGGGGTGTTGTCAATCTTGTTCTCGCTGTTCCTTATCTTTTCTGGTATCTATGGCAGCTTAATTCAGGAAAAGGCGAAGAAAAGTTTATCCGCACCACAATTGAAAGTGATATTAAGGTAAATGCCTGATTAACATTATACAATGCTTTTTGCAATAGAACAAACCACGCCGGAAGATACACCAGCGTGGTTTTGTTTTAGCTTAAACTTTGTTTATTAAAACTCACTATATAAACCAGTGTGAAAGTACAATCGTATTTTTAGGATTACTAAAAGTGACGTTTTTGTTATATAAAAGTCACTTCAATGTCACCCTGACAACTTATAATTTAATCATATTAGCAATTAGGAGGAATTTTTATGGAAATACTAAGAGTTGAAAATCTTAAAAAAACATATGGGAAAGGTGAAAATATTGTTAAAGCAATCGACGATATTTCATTTAGCGTTGAAAAAGGAGAGTTTGTTGCTATAATTGGCCCGTCAGGCTCAGGGAAGTCAACACTATTACATATTTTGGGTGGTGTTGACAAGCCAACAAGTGGCAAGGTTTTTATGAATAATCAGGACGTTTATGCACAGAATCAAGAAAACTTGGCGATATTCAGAAGACGCGAGGTTGGATTGATTTATCAGTTCTATAATCTTATCCCTGTGCTTAATGTTGTTGAAAATATTACGTTACCCGTGCTTATGGATTCAAGAAAAGTTAACAATGAGCGTCTTTATGAGTTGCTTGTCACATTGAATTTAAAGGGGCGTGAAAGCCATTTGCCGAATGAATTATCGGGTGGCCAGCAGCAACGTGTATCAATAGGCAGGGCTTTGATGAACTCTCCCGCTGTTGTTCTTGCTGATGAACCGACAGGCAACCTTGATTCAAAAAACGGCCAGGAAATAATATCTCTTCTAAAAGAATCAAATCAAAAGTATAATCAGACTTTAATTGTAATAACACATGACGAAAACATTGCATTGCAGGCAAACAGAATTATAGCTATAGAAGACGGAAAAATCACACGTGATGAGGTGATTCGCCGATGAACATCATCAACAAATTTACATTGCAAACCTTAATAAAAAACCGAACAAGAACAATTGTAACTATTATCGGCATAATATTATCTGCTGCTATGTTTACTGCTGTTACTACCTTTGGTTCAAGCCTTTTAATCTTTATACAGAATTTTTCGATAAATGCAAACGGAAAGTGGCATGCTTTTTACTATGATATGACAGAAAGCCAGTATAAATCGCTAACAGAAAACAGCCAGATAAGCAATAGTTTTTCTTTGCAAAACATAGGATATGCAAAAATTGACACTTTCGAAAATGAACATAAGCCTTATCTATTTATAGGTGGTGCTGATAAAAAATTCTTTGACAATATGCCTGTAAAACTAACAAGTGGCAGGCTGCCTGAAAAGGAAAATGAAATTATTATACCAGAGCATTTATATGAAAATGGTGGTGTCAAGCTTTCTATTAACGATGTTTTGACGCTTGAAGTAGGCGACAGATTTTTAAATGAAACCAAACTTAATCAGTCATCCTCTCTTTTCACAGAAGAAGATAGTGAAAAGGAAGAATTAAGAATCAGTGGAATAAAAACCTATACAGTTGTTGGATTTTATAGCCGCCCCAGCTTTGAACAATACTCTGCACCAGGCTATACAGCACTGACTGTCGCAACATTAAATAGCTCACTAACATCAGATGTGTACTTTGAAATTAGTAATCCTAATGAAATTTTTGATTTTTTAGAAAATAATTATACTGATTTACAGGCGAAAACAAATTCAGATTATCTAACTTCTTTGGGAGTAAACAGAAATGATAATTTTCAGCCTGTTTTGTACAGCCTTTTAAGCATTTTAATTGGAATAATTATGCTTGGCTCAATTTCGCTGATTTACAACAGCTTTTCAATCTCGGTCAATGAACGTACGCGGCAGTTTGGCTTGCTTTCATCAATTGGTGCAACAAAAAGGCAACTCAGAAAAAGTGTGCTTTTTGAGGGTGTGGTAATTTGTTTAATTGGCATTCCTCTTGGTTTACTATCTGGAATATTTGGAATGAGTATTACTTTTAGTTTACTCAGAAACACTCTTTCACTTATTACATACGGTATACAGGATGTCGCTTTAGAATATCATGCTTCTTGGCAGGCACTTGTTATTGCAAGTATAGTTTGTTTTGTAACAGTCATGATTTCAGCATATATCCCCTCAAAACGTGCTATCAAAGTTACTGCTATTGAGGCTATACGACAATCAAAGGATATCAAGCTAAAAGGGAAAAAGCTTAAAACTTCAAGGCTGACTTATTGGCTATTTGGGTTGGAAGGCTTGCTGGCTTCAAAAAACTTTAAAAGAAACAAAAAAAAATACAGGGCAACTGTTATCTCTTTATTTATAAGTGTTGTTCTTTTCATTTCAACTTATAGCTTTTGCTATTATGTAACAAATGGTGTATCAAGTGTTTTTCAATATGATAACTATGACATTGCATATATTTATTTTCCTACGCAAGGCAATAATGACAGCTCGCCTGACAGTGTTTACGAAAAGCTTTCCTCTGTTGAGGGGGTAACAACCTCGGGCTACGTTAATAGCAGCAGTATTACAGTAGATATCAGTTCTGATAATTTATCTGAAAGCTATTTAGAAATCCTGAAAAATGATGATTTCAGTTATATGACTAATGGTAATATAGTAACACTACCAGCATCAATTGAGTTTTTAGATGATAAATCGTATGAGGAATTCTTAAAAAACAATTCGCTCGATACATCAATTTATATGAACACAGAAAACCCCGTTGCCTTAATCTATGATGAAATCACATTAGAATACAATGACAAATACTATAATTTTAATGTCTTTAAAAATAACCTTATTGATATTGAAACTCAAGTTGCCAAAAACATTGATGGATATAAATTTAGTTCCATTGTTACTGATAGCAACGGAGAGGAGTCCTATCAATATATTGATGAAAATATGAACACTAAGCTTATCCAAAAAAATGAGGCCGTTAATAAAATTTCTTTAAAAACTGGAGAAATTATTGACACTCTCCCGGATTTTATTATTGCTGGCTATACTGTGACTTTAATATATCCATATAGCGCAATTGACGGTTATTTCAAGGATATATTGGACTATCAACTACGCCAGAATCCAACAATAATAAAATTCAATACAAATGATTATAGAGCTGTATATAAAAATATGACAGAGCTTTCATCAACTATCGGATTGAATAAAACATATTTTGAAAACCATGCACAAATGGTAGAATCAAATAACGCTTATATTACTATTGTTTATGTTTTCACTTATGGGTTTATTATTCTGATATCTTTGATTTCTGTCGCTAATGTGTTCAATACTATTTCGACTAATATAAGTTTGCGGAGATGCGAGTTTGCTATACTAAAATCAATTGGAATGACAAAACGCGGCTTTAACAAAATGATGAACTTTGAATGCCTTCTATATGGTATCAAAGGGTTGATTTACGGTATTCCTGTTGCTGTTTTAGTAACATATTTGATTTACAGGTCAATAATGCAGGGTATAGTAATGAGCTTTGTAATGCCATGGGAGTCAATTGCAATTTCAGTATTAAGCGTTTTTGCAGTAGTCTTCACAACAATGGTTTATGCGATGAATAAAATCAAAAAGGATAATCCTATCGATGCTATAAAAAATGAGAATTTGTAGAACAAACCCCTCTTATCATGTGATAAGAGGGGTTGATTTTATCTTTCAGAAGTTTTATAAACCTCACAAATTTCCTTAGTTTCGCCAACTGCTTTAACATTACCCTTTTCAAGCCAGACTACTCTGTCGCAAAGCCTTTCAATCTGGTCAATCGAGTGAGATACAATTAGGACGGTTGTTCCGCCGCTCATCATTTCGTTGATTCTTTTCTCACATTTTTGTTGAAAAAGAAAATCACCAACTGAAAGAATTTCATCAACGATGAGAATATCAGGGCGGGTTATTGTAGCAATTGAAAATCCAAGCCTTGCTATCATACCAGATGAAAAATTCTTTATTGCAACATCCTGAAAATCACGCAGCTCAGAAAATTCAATTATTTCGTCATATTTTTCAAGCATTGTTGCCTTTGAGTATCCTAAAACATATCCGTTTAAAAAAACATTTTCCCTTGCCGTCAAATCCATATCAAAACCAGCACCAAGCTCAATCAATGGGGAAATGCTGCCATTGGTTGTGACTTTTCCTGATGATGGCTTCAAAATACCAGAAACTATTTTTAGCATTGTGCTTTTGCCAGAACCATTAAGCCCTATTAAACCAACCACTTCACCTGCTTTTATATTGACAGAAACGTTGTTTAACGCAATAAATTCATCAAACTTTAATTGCCTTTTTACGAATTTTATGAAATACTCTTTCAGGCTGTCTACCTTCTCCTTAGGCATATTAAATTTCATAGTTATATTTTCAAGTGTTATAACATTTTCTACAAACACAGCTTACCCTCCCCCTTTAAATATATAGAATGAATTTGTCCTGAAATTTTCTGAATGTGAACAAACCTATTATCAGAGAAATCAGAGAAAATCCAATACAGACAACGTTCTGTTCAAAGGTAGGTAGGTTGCCATACA
>QKDG01000153.1 GCA_003246805.1 Clostridia bacterium
TATTATTTTAAAGGAAAATCTTTCAGAAAACAGTGTAAAGCCACTTATAAACCATTTAACTTCGCTTGGAATTACCTGCCATTATAGTCAAGGTACTTCAACCTCTATAATAGGGCTTGTTGGTGATACATCAAAAATTGATATGGATTCGCTTAAAGCGAATGAAGTTGTATATGATGTTAAGCGTGTGAGCGAGCCTTATAAGGCAGCTAACAGGAAGTTTCATCCTGCCGATACTCAAATTAGTGTTAACGACATACTTATTGGTGAGGGTAATATCACCGTTATTGCAGGACCTTGCTCTGTTGAAAGCGAGGAACAGATTATCAGCGTTGCCCATTCTGTTAAAAATAGTGGCGCAAAGCTTTTGCGTGGTGGCGCTTTCAAGCCGAGAACTTCTCCCTATGCTTTCCAGGGATTGCACGCTGACGGCATTGAGCTTCTTCTTAAAGCTAAAAAAGCAACAGGGCTACCTATTGTTACAGAAATCATGAGCCTTAGTCATCTTGACCTGTTCAATGAAGTTGATGTTATTCAGGTTGGCGCAAGAAATATGCAGAATTTTGAGCTTTTAAAGGAGCTTGGAAAAATCAATAAGCCTATTCTTTTAAAAAGAGGGCTTGCGAATACCCTTGAAGAATTTTTAATGAGTGCTGAATATATAATGGCAGGTGGTAATTCAAACGTAATTCTTTGTGAGAGAGGGATAAGGACCTTTGAGCTTTGAGCCGATGACAAGAAATACCCTTGATATTTCTGCTATACCGTTGCTTAAAAAGCTTTCGCATCTGCCTGTAATTGTTGACCCAAGCCACGCTACCGGTATACCATGGCTTGTTGAACCATTGACAAAGGCAAGCATTGCTGCCGGTGCTGACGGTATAATGGTTGAAGTGCATAACAATCCCAAGGCTGCTCTTTGCGACGGTGCACAGTCCCTTACCCCCGAACAGTTTGACAAACTTATGAAAAAAATCTCAAAGCTGGCTGAATTTGAAGAAAAGGCATTTTAAGGAGGAAATATGAATATAGCTGTTGTTGGTTTGGGCCTTATCGGTGGTTCCTTTTGCAAGGCTGTTTCCAATAAAACACTGCATAACTGCTTTGGAATTGATATAAATGAAAAAAACATTGCTTCTGCCGTTAAGGATAAAGCAATAGTTCGTGGTATTCAGGCTGATGAGCTCAGGCACATTGATGTTTCTATAATCTGCTTGTATCCAAGGCAGACTGTTGATTTTATTTTAAAAAATGCAGATAATTTTATGCCCGGAAGTATTGTAATAGACTGCTGTGGCATCAAGCAGTATATCAACGACAATGTTTATTCAGTTTTAAAAGAAAAAAATGTTACCTTTATCGGTTGCCACCCTATGGCAGGGCGTGAATTTTCGGGCTATGATTATTCACTTGACACTTTGTTCAATAACGCAAGTTTTATTGCTGCCCCGGCAGAAAAAACCGATATAAACTCTTTAAATATCGTTGAAGGGCTCGCAAAGCAGTTGGGTTTTGCAAAATTTGTTGTTACATCAGCGCAGGAGCATGACAGTATTATTGCTTTTACATCTCAGCTTGCTCACGTTGTTTCTAATTCTTATGTAAAAAGCCCGACCTTATCACACCAGAGAGGGTTTTCTGCCGGCAGTTTTCAAGACCTTACCCGCGTTGCCAAGCTAAATGAAAATTTGTGGGCGGATTTATTCTTATTGAATAAAGGCCCTCTGTTGTTTGAGATTGATAAAATTATTGATAATCTGAATGATATAAAAAATGCGATAGCAAATGATGAAGCCGATACCCTCAAAGAACTTCTCAGGAGAGGAACAATTTTAAAGGAACAATCCTTATAATATTTCAATAGCTTTTCTTTTTTCTATCACACAAATATCACATTTCGGGTTTAATATTAAAACAAGGAAATAACAAAGCCACATTGTTATTTCCCCACATAACCCCTAAACACATCCGGAAAATCTCCTCAACTTAATATTTTTGTGAACGAAAAACAAGAATACATATTTTCCGGCAAAACTCCTTTTTACGTTAAAAGTCCCTGTTGATTTCAACAGGGACGCTTTTTTTATTTTTTATTTTGTATTGCACCAGTCGGGCAGGCTTCAGCGCAAATACCGCATTGTGTGCATTTTGAATAATCAATTGTTGCAAAGTTGTTCTCAACCTTAATTGCATCAGAGGGGCATTTTTTCTCGCATATTTTACATCCTATGCAACCGTTCTTACAAACAGCTTTTGTCACTTTTCCCATTTGGGTAGACATACATACAACATCAATCCTTTGATTTACGGGCTTCATTACTATCAGGTTGTTAGGGCAGGCTTTTACACAAAGCCCACACGCAACACAAAGCCTGCTGTCTACAACTGCAATGCCATCTCTTAAATAAATGGCATTGTTAGGGCAGACTTTGATACAATCGCCAAAGCCAAGGCAACCGCTTGTGCAGGTTTTACTTCCGTTATAGAAACGGTTTGAGGCATTGCAGGACTGCACACCGTCATAGTTATACTTCCATGTGGTCGCATTACAGTCGCCTGCACATCTGACAAAAGCAACCTCTTCTTCCACATCTGAAAAGTCAACACCCATGATTTCGCTCAGCTTTTTGGATGTTTGATCGCCACCCGGCTTACAGGCGTTTGTTGGTGCGCCGTTTAACACAGCAACTGCATAATCACCACAGCCCGAATACCCGCAGGCACCACAGTTTATCTGAGGTAACGCACCGCTCAGTTCCTCAAGCCTTTCATCTGTTTTTACTGCAAATATCTTTGATGCGACTGTCAGCAGTATTCCTGCGCCAAGCCCGACAGCAGCAAATATTATTATAGGTAAAATGTATGCTTCAAACATAATCTTCTCCGTTTCGTATATTATCTTAACATTCTACTGATAGTTTAAACCATACCGGCAAATCCGATAAAGCTTAA
>QKDG01000070.1 GCA_003246805.1 Clostridia bacterium
AAATGGGACGGTAAGTTGCCAACCATTACGTCAGATAATTCCATGATGTTTGATGTAAATTCGATTTTAGAGCAAGCCCAGTTAAACTCAGCGCAGGTAAACCCTTAATATAATCAAAATTCCTCACTTTTGTGAGAGCTATAATAGTCGTTAACCCCTCGTACTTTGGATTGCCAAAGTCCGAGGGGTTGAACAATGTTGTTAAAAATTATAGCATTTATTTGCGGGGGATTTGAAGCCGTGTCCACACTACTTGGTATAAAAATTCATAGTCTGTCTACACTCTGAGCAGAGCACAAATGTGCACTGCTTTTATCATTGTTTTATATATTTTTCAAAATCAGCTGAGTATTTAACTTCACCATTTTTAAACACCCATAAAGCTTCCGCATTTTCAAGTGAATTGATGAACTCCTCCCCTTCTTCAAATGGCATATTGAATACCGCTGTTGAAAGTGCGTCTGCCTCGGCTGAATCAGTGCATATTATTGTTACCGAGCTAAAATAATCCGACGGCATTAAGGTTTGCTGATTAATAATGTGATGATATTTTACACCATCAACTGTATAATATCTTTGATAATCACCACTTGTAACAAGAGAAACATCTTTTATTGCAGTAATACAAACGTTGCTTTCGTCGCTGTTTTCATCAGGATTTTGTACACCAACATTCCAGCTTTCATTGCTGTCACCTTTTCCTCCTATTGCAAAAACATTTCCGCCAACGCTTATTAGTGCATTTTCAAGCCCCTTTGCTTTAACATCACTGGATATTTGTTCAACAGCATAGCCTTTTGCTATTGCACCAACATCAATGCTCATTTCGCTGTCTTCAATAAAAACTGTGTTATCTTCTGTATCAATAATAATTTTATCAATATCCATGTGCATTGATGCATTTTCAAGCTCATTAAAATCGGGCAATTGTGCGTTGTCAGGGTCTTCTGTTCCTTTTGTTCGATAATCATGCCAGATTTTCAAAACACTTCCCATTGCAATATTTACATTTTCATTTGTGATTACATATTCTTCTTTTGAAAATTTAAGCAAATCAATTATCTTGCTGTCAACCTTTACAGGCTGTATTCCCGCATTGTCATTGATGGTTTTTATATTATTTATTCCCTCATAATCGTTGTATATATCAAACAGCTTATGATATTCAAGAAGCTCATCATGAATATACTCTGAATACTCTTCAAACTCTTTTTGGCTGTTTGTATATGCGATAATCTGTGTATAGGTATCAAACACATCTAAATACTGTGCCTCGTATCTTTGCTTTCCACCACATCCTGAAATCATTGTTATTATCACAAGCACCATAAAAATGCACAAAGACTTATTTATCAAAGCTACACCTCTTTTAAAACTCTATTTTTTTATTATTCTTATCTTGTTTAACGCAGGCATAACCATTCTTAAAAATGTTGCAGTTAAGCCCCCTGCCAGCAAACCGGAGAGCAGCAAAACAGGTATATATCCCCACAAACCGATGCTCGTATAAATCAGTGAAATTCCAACATACTGACCAACGTTATGAAAAACCGAGCCCGAAACACTAAGCATCAGATACGAAATTTTTTCTTTGAATATTTTTAGCAGAACAAGCATTATTAAAAGTGATAACAATCCGCCAAGCAAGCTCAGAAATCCGGCTGTAACTCCCCTTGTCACAAGCACAAAAGCAGATTTTAGCACAGCCACTGCAAATGCCTCTTTTCCCCCAACAAAGAACAATGCATACATTACAGCAATATTTGACAATCCCATTTTTACGCCAGGAACAGGAACAATTTGAGGAAGTGAGCTTTCTATCATTGAGAGCACAATTGCAAGAGCAAAAATCAAACCAGTAAAAGCTATTCTTTTTGTGTTCTCTAACCCTTTTTCTGATATTCTTTTGTTATTATTCTTCATTATTATATCCCCTGCATTATACTATCAAATCAGGCTTATCATCTGAATAAGTAGTTGCAACTATTTTTATCACTATTTTGTTCGGCAGGCAGGCTGCACTTTGCCCAACTGTATCAAGCTTTCCCGAATTTATACATATTTTGTCATGGCAATCAGATTCCTCAAACGCTATTGAGCCATCGACAAAAACATGAATTAACACATCTTCATTTTCAGCCAGTCTGAATGTATAATCTTCATTTTTCGATAAATCAACCGTTCTTACAAGCTTTGCTTCATAATAAATCTGCGCAACAGCAGGAACATCTGAAAAAATAAATTTATAGCTAAAATAAGATACCAAGGCTACTACAAACAGCAGGATTATTATAATTATATCTGTTTTTTTTACAAATTTCATTTTCTCTCCTTGAAAATTACTTTACTTCTCTGATTTTTTAATATACTACAAATTGCAAGAAAATGCAAGTTTTAAAAAATTAAGCCTGACAATTTGTCAGGCTTTAAAATCAATTATGAATTAGTTGCTTTTCTGCGCTATCTGAGGGACTTTTCCTATAATGAAAGCGACAATACCAGTTAGTATAATTTCTGGTATCATATACAATCCGTTATAGAATACAGAATAAACTACTGATAAAGATGTTCCGCTGAATGAGTTCATTATCTGTGAGCCGATTGAATAGAAGCCTTCCTGTGTGAAGAACCATTCTGCCCAGATACCAAAAACAACAGCACCTGAAATAATGTGGGCAATATATCTTAAGAATAGAGCAAAAATAGCGCCAAGGCATAATGCCAATGATGGATTTTTTATTTTGTTCCTGAATACACCGCCAAGCCCAACAGCTGTGTATGCAACTATGTAATCCATAAACAAAACAAAAATTGCCTGCCACAAAATCAATTGGTTGTCTCCCGGCAAAAAGAAGGAGGAAACAGTATCAAATCCCGTCAGCATCTGCAAAAGGCTGCCTACAAAAGCAGCGAATAATCCCCATGCCGTACCATATCTGTATGCAATAATTACTATTGGCAGCATACTTACAAGTGTGATTCCTCCCCCGAATGGTAGCTTAAAAACCTGAATTATTGAAAGAACGGTTGCAATTGCCAATAGCAATGCGGATACGATTAGCCTTTGTGTTTTTGTGTTCTGCATAAAATTATCTCCTTATTTTCGGGGTGCTTATTATTTAAAAAATAAAAGCCATAAGAGTAAAACCCTTATGGCATTGATAACGTTAAGATCTTATCCTACGCTGGCATTATCCAGATCAGGTTATGGGTCGAAGCCTCAATTAGCCCCCTCTCAGCCTATAATAATAAGCTCCCCTGTTAAATTTTATTCAGTATAACATATTACTGGAATATTGTCAATATATTATAAGGTTATCTTGGGCATTGCCGTCGATTTACGGTATTCCATATATTCCTCATATGTTCCTGGCCTGTCAATAATACCATCCTCAGTAATTTCAATAATCCTGTTTGCGACAGTCTGCACAATTTCATAGTCATGCGATGCAAAAAGAATATTGCCCTTGAAATCTGATAAGCCATTGTTTACAGCAGTGATTGATTCAAGGTCAAGATGGTCAGTCGGGCGGTCTAAAATAAGCACATTTGAGCCAAACAGCATCATTCGTGAGAACATACAGCGCACCTTTTCTCCACCTGAAAGCACGTTGACGGGCTTGTAAATATCATCGCCTGAGAAAAGCATCCTGCCTAAAAATCCCCTGAGATACGTCTCGGTTTCGTCCTTTGTATATTGCCTCATCCAGTCAACGATAGAAAGCTTGACGTCGTCAAAAAACTCCGAGTTGTCATTAGGCAAATAGGAACGTGAGGTTGTTTCGCCCCATTTATATGTGCCTTCGTCCGGCTCTGTCTCATCTGTGAGAATTTTAAAAAGGGCTGTTATTGCCTGCTCACTCTGGCTTATAAATGCGACCTTATCCCCTTTTCCAAGAGTGAAGGAAATTCTATTCAAAACCTTAACACCGTCAACTGTTTTTGAAAGGTCACGCACTGATAAAATATCCTTGCCTGCCTCTCTGTCCATATTAAAGCCGATGTATGGGTATTTCCTGCTTGAAGCCGGCATTTCCTCAACCGTCAGCTTATCAAGCATTTTCTTCCTTGCTGTTGCCTGCTTTGATTTTGATTTATTAGCCGAGAAACGTTCAATAAAGCTTTGAAGTTCTTTGATTTTATCCTCATTCTTTTTATTCTGCTGCTTCAACATTCTCTGAATCAACTGGCTTGATTCATACCAAAATTCATAGTTACCGACATACATTTTAATTTTTGTAAAATCTATATCAACAATATGTGTGCACACATTATTTAAAAAGTGACGGTCATGGGATACAACAATAACTGTACCAAAATATTCAGCCAGAAAATCTTCAAGCCAGCTGATAGCATCTATATCAAGATGGTTGGTAGGCTCGTCAAGCAGGATAATATCAGGGTTGCCAAATAGTGCCTGAGCAAGCAGAACCTTAACCTTTTCGTTGCCTGAAAGCCCTGACATCTGTGAATATATTATATCCTCTGACAATCCCAGCCCCTGAATCAGCTTTGATGCATCTGATTCAGCCTCCCAGCCGTTTAGTTCAGCAAACTCTCCCTCAAGCTCGGATGCTAAAATGCCATCTTCATCTGAAAAATCCTCTTTAGCATACAGCTCTTCCTTTTCCTTTATTATCTGATAAAGCCTTTCGTTGCCCATTATTACAGTATCAAGAACAGTATATTCGTCATACGCAAAATGGTCCTGCTTTAAAACAGATAAACGCACATTTTTAGGAATATTGACATCGCCGGTTGAAGGCTCAATTTCCCCATAAAGAATTTTAAGAAAAGTTGATTTTCCTGCTCCGTTAGCACCGATAATTCCATAACAATTCCCCGGTGTAAATTTAAGGTCAACATCCTTAAACAATGTTGTTCCGCCAAAATTCAGGCTTAAATTTGATACTGTAATCATTTTTCCTCCGTTAAAAATATAATATTTTAATTATAGCATATTATTCGGTTTATGTCTAACATAACACACAGAAAGCCCTTAATCAAAGTTAAGGGCTCAGCCTGTAGAATGAGTCATTATTTTATTTTTTTGCATAATAACGTGGGTATTTACGGGGGCTTTGCGGTCGCCCCCGAACCCCTTCGCATCAAAACTATAGTTTTTCGACACTCTGAACCCTTAATCAAAGTTAAGGGCTTTATATTATTTGCTACCAAGCTCAATCATTGCATCTATTGAAACTTTTGCGTTAAGTCTTGTTTCCTCGTCAATTTCTATATTAAGTCCGCCTGTCCCCAATACTGCCTTATAAACGTCCATCAAAGTTGTTATTCTCATATCAGGGCACATAAGGGTTTTTGCAAGCAATGGGAACTGCCTTTCAGGATATTTTATGCTTAAATGGTCGGCTATGCTTTTTTCTGTTCCGATTATGATATTGTCACTCACAGAATCAGCATATTCGATTATACCAGAAGTTGAGCCGATGTAATCTGCATATTCCAGAACCTTTGCAGGAAGCTCAGGGTGCATTGCAAGCTTAAAGCCAGGATGCGCCTCAATAGCCGCCTTGACATCCTCCTCATTTACAGAGTCGTGAACAGGGCAGCAACCGTTCATGAGAATAATGTCTTTCCCAGGAAGCTTTGATTTTATATATGCACCTAAATTTTTATCAGGAACAAAAAGCACAGGCTCCTTGATTTTTTCCATGATTCTGATTGCGCTCGATGAAGTAACGCAGACATCGCAGACTGCTTTTAACTCGGCTGTTGTGTTGACATAAGCCACAACCTTGAATATCGGGTTCTTTTTCTTAAAAGCGATTATCTCCTGTGGATTAATCTGTTCAGCCATTGGGCAGGTTGCGTTTTCGGTTGGCAGAATTACCGTTTTTTCTGGTGAAAGTATTTTAACTGTTTCTGCCATGAACTTTACTCCACATAAAACAACCGTCTTGTGAGGGTGTTTTGCTGCCGCTATGCTAAGCGCAAAGGAATCGCCGACTTCGTCTGCTACTTCAAGTATTTCAGGTGCCTGATAGCTGTGAGCAAGTATTAATACATCTTTTTCTTTTTTAAGGTTCAATATCTGTTTCTTAATATCTTCTAACATAAATTGCCTCTCTGTTTAAATTTACTTTTTTATAGACTTAATTGCTACTTTTATCTGATTTATGTCTGCAACATTTTTTGATAAAACTTCTTCTGCCTGAGTGAGCATTTCTTCCATTCTTTCAGACATTGCAGCCCTGATTTCTTTGTCCTTATTATTAGCGGTAAGAATTATATCACTTGCTTTTTCTTTGGCTTGTTTTACTATTTCGTCATTATTCAGAATAAGCTTTGCTCTTTCCTCAGCACGTTTTACAATGCTTTCGGCTTCTTTTTTAGCATCTTTAATAATCTCTGACCTGTCAAAAACCATTTGCTTTGCATTTTTTATTTCATTAGGGAGATTATATCGGATTTCATCAATATACTCTCTCATTTTATCAACTTCAATAAGACTTTTCTTGCTGGAAAAAGGAAAAGCAACAGCCTTATCAAGCAGTTCGTCCATTAATTCCAGTATCTCATCAACAGTCATTTACTACACCCCTTTAATCAACCTGTTTCTTATAGTTTCTAAAATACTTGGCGGTACAAAATGACTTATATCACCCTCAAAGCTTGCTATCTGCTTTACAACGCTTGAGCTTAAATACATATTTTCAGCGCTTGTTGTCAAGAATACCGTTTCTGCATCTGCATAAAGCCTTTTATTTGCAAGAGCCATCTGAAATTCGTATTCAAAGTCACTTACCGCACGCAATCCCTTTACTATTGCACAAGCACCAGACATTTTTAAGTAATCAGCAAGCAACCCTTCAAAAATATCTACCTCTATATTATCAATATCCTTTGTAACTTCCTTTATCATTGCTACACGTTCTTCGGCTGTAAAGCTTGTATTTTTTGACGGGTTTATAGATACAAGAACAATCACCTTGTCAAAAAGCTTTGCTGCCCGTGTCATAATATCAACGTGCCCAAATGTAACAGGGTCAAAGCTACCAGGACAAACTGCTATTTTCATTATTAGTCCTCCCTGATTTTAAAAAGTGTCAAATAAATCTTCCCGTAATTATATTGTCTGGACTGATACAAACTTCCATAGCTTTCAGCAAGCTGAGCGCCTTTCTCATGCTCACAAACAACAATTCCGTTCGGGTTCATCTTTTTCTCAAGAACCGGCAGAACCTTATGCAGAATACCTTTGTTGTATGGCGGGTCAAGTAGAGCAACGTCAAATGTAGTATTTGTAGCCCTTAGAAATTCTATGCTTTCCATCTGAACAACTCTTGAACTCGCTAAAAAACCTGTGTTTGTCAGGTTTTCCTTTGTTACATCAGCTGAATTTTTGCTGCTGTCAACAAAGGTAGCATGGCGGGCACCACGGCTTAAAGCCTCAATCCCGAGCTGACCAGAACCAGAAAATAAATCAAGTATGACAGAACCCTCTAAATCAAAATGTATGATGCTGAAAATAGCCTCTTTCACTCTGTCTGAGGTTGGCCTTACATCATAGCTGTCAAGTGTTTTTAATTTTTTGCCACGTGCACTCCCAGTAATAACTCGCATTTTAGTGTCCTCTCAAATTTTATAATAAATATTATAATCTATTTTCACATTATTGTCTACACAGGTGATAATTTTTTACATTTCGCTTTGTATAAAATCAAACAGCTCTTTTGCTGTCTCCTGATTTACCCCTGCAATAGCGGCAAGATTTTCGGCCGTTGCGTTTTTTATTGCCTCTCTAGTTTTATAATGCATCATTAGCTTTTGCGCTTTTTTTATACCTATGCCTCTTATTTTTACAAGCTCAATCTCATATGTTTTTTTGTTATGCACACTTTTCATATAAGAAATTGCGAAACGATGCACTTCATCCTGAATTTTTGTGAGAAGCATAAAGGCAGACTTTGTGTCAGTAATTGAAATTTCTCCCCCACCTGATGCAATTGCTCGTGTTTTATGCTTGTTATCCTTAACAATTCCAAATACAGGAACATTAATTTGCATTTCATCAAGAACAGGCTTGACTGCGTTTACATGCCCCTTTCCTCCATCAAGCAGGATAAGGTCAGGCAGATGTGCAAAGCCTTCATCCTCACCTTCGTAATATCTGTTAAAACGCCTTTTTATAACCTCCTGCATGCTTCCATAATCATTCTGAATTTCCTGAGTTTTTATAGAAAAACGCTTATATGCCTTTTTAAGAGGGCGACCATTTTCAAAAACAACCATTCCAGCAACCATCGCCGTAGAGGCTAAATTTGATATATCATAGCATTCAATATACACAGGCGGTTTGTTAAGCCCAAGCAGCTTTGCAAGCTGTTGCAAGGCAACAATTTCTTTACCCGTTCTTCCCACCTTAATGGCGAGATACTCGCTTGCATTGCTTCTTGCAAGCATTGCAAGCTTTAATGAGCCACCACGTTTTGGGGAAATAATCGTGACGGCATGATTTGCTAAATTTCTTAAATATTGCTCAACGATATCATTATCCTCAATTTCTTCATCAAGCATGATTTCACGAGGAATATCATCTTTGCCGGAATAATACTGAATAATAAAATCACTATATATTACTTGACTATCATCTGGTGCCCCCAGCAGAAAATCTGCCTTGTCAAACAGCTTGCCATTACGATACATCAAAACGCTTGCTGCTACGTTCTCATTATTTTGTGCAATAGATATTACATCTATGCTTTTTTGCGTTGTTTCAATTATTTTTTGATTTTCTGTTGATTTTTTTATTGCATTTATTCTGTCCCTTAGCTTTGCCGCAAGCTCAAAATCAAGATTTTCAGCAGCCTGCTCCATCGATTGTGTCAGCTTTTCAATTGAGCTTACACTTCCGCCTTTGATATAATCAAAAGCCTGGTCTATGATTTCCTTATACTCCTGTGATGAAATCTCACCCCGGCAAACACCCATGCATTGTTTTATATAA
>QKDG01000115.1 GCA_003246805.1 Clostridia bacterium
AAACATTTCGACACTGTCGGTTACAAAATACTCATTTGTTCCATTATTGTCATCAGCTGCAAGCAGCTCTTTTTCTGACAATAACGCACACGCGAACTTAGCCGCTTCTTCACCCGGTGAAATAAGAGTTACACCCTCACCCATAATATCTGCAATTATATCTTTAAGTAAAGGATAGTGTGTGCACCCAAGTATAAGGGTATCGACATTCTCCTTTTTCATAACTTCAAGATATTCCTCGGCAATCAGCCTTGTCACCTGATTATCCTTGTTTGTATAGCCGTTTTCAACAAGGGGAACAAACATGGGGCAGGCCTTGCCTATAACATTAAGGTCTGGCTTAATGGCGCGAATAGCCTTGCCGTAGCCACCACTTTTTATGGTAGCTGCTGTTCCGATTACCCCAATTCTTCCATTGCGGGTAACGCCACAGGCAGCCTGCACCGCAGGAAGTAGAACCCCTGTAAAAGGCTTTGAGGTTGAAACATTACTGTTGCTCATCATAATTGCACTAACTGTGCCACATGCAACAATAATCATCTTAACCTGCTTTTGTTCAAGAAATTCGATATCCTGCACTGCATATTTAGCAATAGTTTCACGGCTTCTTGCGCCATAGGGCACCCTTGCCGTATCACCAAGATAAATGATTTTCTCGTTAGGAAGAAGCCTGTTAAGCTCCTTGACTGTTGTAAGCCCGCCTATTCCTGAGTCGAAAACGCCGATTGCATCATTATTCATAAGTAACATCTGCCCTTTCAAAAGCAAATTTTATTAACTGTTCAAGCAGCTCAGCCTGTGTTATTCCCAGTTTTTCCATCAATTTAGGGAACATGCTGATTGATGTAAAGCCTGGAAGAGTATTGATTTCGTTCAAATAAATATCCCCGTTGTCGCACAAAAAGAAATCAACTCGTGACAATCCCTTGCAGCCCATTGCACAGTATGCTTTTTTTGCAATTCCCTGAATTTTTTCAGAATCATGGTCCGATATTCTTGCCGGTATATAAAGGCCACATGATGTTGATTTGTATTTGCCCTCAAAATCATAAAAACCGTCAACCGGCTCTATCTCACCGATAGGGGAGGAAACAGGGTTTATGTTCCCCATAACGGCACATTCAACCTCTCTGCCTACAATGCCTGTTTCTACAATAACCTTTTTATCATGAGCAAAAGCATATTTTATGCCGTTTTTTAAATCCTCAGCGTTTTGCACCTTGCTTATTCCGATAGAAGAGCCACAGTTTGCCGGCTTGACAAACATAGGGTATGAAAGCTTTTTTTCAATATTCAGAACAATATCGTCAAGCTGTGAAAGCTGATGTGCATAAACTGTATACCATGGAGCAGTTTTGATTCCCGCATTTTTAAGTATAATATGTGTTACGTCCTTATCCATGCAGTTTGCTGACGAAATAACATCGCAGCCGACATATGGAATTCCCGAAAGAGTGAACAGCCCCTGTATTGTGCCGTCCTCTCCGTTCTTGCCATGAAGAACAGGGAAGATTACATCTATTTTAAGATTCACAACCGTTGAGTCAGGCATCATCTTGAAGAACCCTTTGTTGATAGGGTCAGGGCTAAGAATACACGGTATGCAGTCCGGATGATTCTCCCATAAAGAATCTGCAAGCAAGCTTAAATCACCAGGAAAGTAAAGCCATCTGCCTTTTTTTGTGATTCCTATGGGGATAACCTCAAATTTTTCTTCCGGCAATGCTTTGATGATATTTGTAGCTGATATCAACGAAATATCATGCTCATTTGACACACCCCCGAAAATAACTGCAACACGAATTCTTGACACTTGACGGTCACTCCTTTATAATAAATAAGAACTTATTTAAATAATTATATTTAAGTATTTTTTTATTATATCATAACGGGCTTATATCTGCAACACATACATTTAAATGTTATTTGATAAATTCAGATTTTTTTAAAATAAGTATTGACTTTTCTATTATATGTATGTTATAGTTAAATTACCTCTTTTGAGGTCTATTTTTTTGCGCAAATTTTTATTGATTTTTGTGCATTCAATGGCCCCATAGAGGGAGGCAAAGTTTGCAATAAGGCAAACAGTTCGACTGTGTTCTTTTATATGAACACAAATTTGGTCAGGAGGTGCCGAATGAGAGTTAAGGTTACATTGGCGTGCACAGAGTGCAAGCAGAGAAATTACAACTCAATGAAAAACAAGAAGAATGACCCTGAAAGACTTGAAATGAATAAATATTGCAAGTTCTGTAAGAAGCATACTCTTCACAAGGAAACAAAATAAGCGGAAGGTGGGTTAGCAATGAAAAACGAAAAAACGAAAAATCTGAAGTTTCTAAGGGCTCAACTCAAGACAAAAAGCCAGTTCATAAAACTGAGACAAAAAAATCCGCGAAAACCGACAAAGCAAAAAAGCCAAACAGGATTATCAAGTTTTTGAAAGACCTTAAATCTGAGGTTAAGAAAATTGTTTGGCCGACGAAAAAACAGGTTGTCAACAATACTGTCGTTGTTATGATAGCAATGGTTGTTACCGGGATTTTTATCTGGGGACTTGACAGTATTTTTATGCTTGTTTTTAATTTAATACTTCAAAGAAAGTAA
>QKDG01000095.1 GCA_003246805.1 Clostridia bacterium
CAAAAATAGCGTTTTTGCAATTTCCAAAGATTAATTATGCAAAAATCTTTAAAAAGTGTTGACAAAACGAAATAAAAGTGCTATATTATGAATTAAGGTAAGGCGGTGAATTCATGACGAAGGGGCAGATTGAAGCAAAAATCAGTGAGGCTATAAGCAAATTTGAGATTGAGTATATGGGGAGAGGGCCAAAAACCATCCGTACATATATAATTAACGATATGATTATTGTCAGGCTTTCTGGCTTGCTCAGCCCTTCTGAACAAAAGCTCACCGAAAATCCACAGGGAGTAGAATTAATTAAAAAGGTTCGCGCCACACTTTTTGAAGGTGGGAGAGGATATATGGAGACATTGATTAAAGATGTAATTGATGTAGACATAATCAGCACTCATTCTGATATCAGCACAACGACAGGGGAGCGGGTTATAATTATTTCTGTCAGCAATAATATTGAAGATTTGATTACAAAATAATAAATACGGAAGACGAGGCAAAATAGCTAAGCTAAGTTGCAAGTAAGCCGGTATCCAAGGATATTATCCGAGGGTATCGGCTTTTTATATATATTTTATACTATTTTATGTATAAAATAGCATGGGTAAAACAAATATTACTTTTGTAAAATCAGATAATATTTAAAATATTTTAAGGAGAGGTTTTTATGCAGCAGTTTATCAACAGGTTTAGTGTGCCGGAATATATCAGCGATATTTTAAAGAATGCAAAGGGCTTGATATTTCCAAAATCAAGGGAGGAACTGGTTTCGCTTGCAACAGGCAATAATCAGAGTGTTTTTGATGTTGAGTATGATACAAAAGGCTTTGGTTCAATTAAGGAAGCAACAGTAACAAGGTGCAAAAACGGCGCAGTTGTGAATTATCCCGAAGATTATATGAGAAGACGTGACCCCGATTGCCTGTTGGTTGCCGATAAAAATGATACCGACAAACCAAAATATGACGATATATACAATGAGGATTTTGAACCTCTCAGAACAGCGACATTTGACTGGCTCAAAGAGCAAAAGCTAATTCTTCTTCCTTTTATGGCAGGGGGAAAGGAATACGGCTATGAGGCTCTGCTAATTGCACCAGAAAATGCAGGCTTTTTTGCTTGCGGGCTTGCAGATTTACAAGGCTTTTTAAGTATTGATGAGGTGTCTGAGGGGTTCTGCCCAAAGGCTGTAATATTCCTGGCACCTCCGTTTAGGCACACTCATTTTAACGGAAAGCAGATTGTAATTCACAACAGGCTTGAAAATATTCACGAGCTATATTCATACAATCTTTATCCGGGCCCAAGTGCAAAAAAAGGAATTTACGGCGTCCTTTTGAATATTGGTGAAGGTGAGGGCTGGATTACTGTTCATGCCTCAACAGTTAAGGTTATTACTCCTTATGACAATGAAATCGTAATTATGCATGAGGGTGCATCAGGCGGCGGAAAGAGCGAAATGCTTGAAAGTATCCACAAGGAGATGGACGGACGAATTCTGTTGGCACAAAATACTGTAACAGGCGAAAAGAACTATATTGAGCTTATAGAAAGCTGTGAGCTTAAACCAGTAACAGATGATATGGCGCTTTGTCATCCTAAAATGCAAAATGACAGCAAAAAGCTTGTAGTTAAGGATGCAGAGCAGGGATGGTTTTTAAGGCTTGACCATATAAAATCCTATGGTACTACACCCCAGCATGAGAAAATATTCACACAGCCACCTGAGCCACTTGTGTTTTTGAATATTGAGGGTGTTCCAGGTGCAACCTGCCTTGTGTGGGAGCACACAAAGGATTCCGACGGCACACCATGCCCGAACCCAAGGGTAATATTACCACGCAGATTAGTGCCGAATGTAATAGACGAGCCAGTTGAAATTGATGTAAGAAGCTTTGGCGTTAGAACTCCTCCGTGCACAAAAGAAAATCCGACATACGGAATTTTTGGGATGTTCCATATTCTCCCCCCAGCTCTTGCTTGGCTGTGGCGACTTGTAGCACCAAGAGGCTTTAACAACCCGAGTATTACTGCATCATCAGAGATGACAAGTGAGGGAGTAGGTTCTTACTGGCCTTTTGCAACAGGAAAAATGATAGAGCAAGCAAATCTTTTGTTAAAGCAAATAGTTGTATCATCAAATACGAGATATGTTCTTATACCAAATCAGCACATCGGAGCATATAAGGTTGGCTTTATGCCACAATGGATAGCAAGAGAATATATCGCAAGGAGAGGAAGCGCTAAATTCAAGCCTGAGCATCTTGTTGAAAGCCGTTGTTCACTGTTGGGTTATTCGCTTGATTCGTTAAAAGTAGACGGTCAGTATATCAGAAAAGCATTTTTAAGGCCAGAAAAGCAATCAGAAATCGGAACAGAGGGATATGACAAAGGTGCAGAAATCTTAAAGGACTTCTTTAAAAAGGAAGTTTCCAAGTTCAACACACCAGACCTTGACCCTCTCGGAAGAAAAATAATTGAGTTGTTCTTGAAGGATTCCTCAGTAGCAGAGTATTCAGAGCTCATCCCAATGAAATTTTAAGGAAAGATTAAATGATAATAAACAAAAAAGACAGCATAAAATTCAACTTATTGGACTTTATCCCTGCCTTATCCGGGTTGATAGGAAAAATTGCGCTCGTATCCTCATTTGCTTATATGTGGGCGATTCAGCTTGATATATCATACCCGGGCTTTGTTTTTGAGAATGTAAGGCTTGAGATAATAATCGGTGGGGCAATCACGCTGATAATGGCGTTGATTTCCCACAATACATCACCACCGGGAACACTTGCTCCGCTGGTTGTTCTTATACCGTCAATGGTTAGCTTTGGTGTTCACCCTTTGATTTTGAGTATTCAGATAGGTATTTTTGGCATAATATTTGTCAAGACAAAATTGTTTCATAAAATTCTTGACCTGGCTGGGAATATCAGCAAAACAAGCCTTGCGCTTGTTTTCGGAATCTCTGGCACTATTTTCTCTTTAGAAAAGATTGCTGATTTTTTTGGAAGCAAATTATTACCACTGATTATCCTGATATTAGTATTGGCAATTGCATTTATAGTTTTGCATATAAATAAAAAAAGCTGGCTGATAATTGTTGCGGCAACAGTTTTCTCATTTGTTATTCCTTATATTTTTGGATTTAGAGTTATAGAAACCATTGAATACGCAGCAATAAATTTCAGCCCCTCATACTGGTGGAATGATGTTTGGGGAATAGGCTTTGGGCTTGACTTTTTAACAATAATACGAACAATACCTTTTGCTTTGTTTGCAATTCTTTTGTGGGCAATGGATACTGTATCCGTTCTTGCAATGATTGACGAGAGCAAAGGGGAAGAAGATAAACATAACGATATTGATATTGATAAATCATTTGATGTTGTTTCAGTCAGGAATCTTATTGGTGGTGTATGTGGTGGCTCCCAGACAAGCTCATTATGGAGAAGCTTTTTAATTCCGTTATATATGGTTAAAAGGCCTTTGCGTTTTGCAGCAATTTTGTTAGGCACTTTGTGTATAATCGCTGGCGTTACAAGTGAACCAATAAAGTATTTATCTTTTCCACCATTGATATGGACGATTTTATTGTTCGGGATTTTCCTGCCTTTTGTTATAACGGGAATCAAAAGTGCACGGAAATTACAAAAACCTACCGATATGATATTTATTGTGGCTTTCACGATAGTTGGTGTAGCAATAAGCCCAATTATCACTTGGGTATGCTCAATAATAACAGAAAAAGCAGGTATGCTTATCAAAAAGAGAGCATAAGAACAACAGAAAATTATTTAATAAATAATCTCCGTATTAAAGCGTGAGATTATTTTTTTGTTATTTGTATTTGTTGCCGGATTTTTGTTTTAGTGGGGGATACACTTTGTCTTTATTGTATTTTTGTATTGATTATAAATAAATTAAAATAACAAATAAATAAAAAACTATTGACTAAATACAAAACAACTGATAAAATTTCATTAGTATTATGTTTCCATTTCTGATCAGTTGTCAGATTATTAATAAGGAGGGTTTTTTATGATTCAATACCCAAAGAGCAACGATGTTCTTAACACAACAAACAGGGGGAATCCAGCAGAGTCAGGGCTTTGCACTTTATGCAGGGCTGATTGCAAGGGTAGGTGTGAAACTTGGTTATCATGCATGAAGGGGAGGAAATTACTTTATCCAAGAGATTTCGGAACAGTGACAGCAGGCAGTTCCAATACAAATCACATAGGTGTTTCCTATAATAATCTAAGGATTCAGGGATATAACTATGGTGCTAATGGTCTCGGAAACGGACTTACAAACAGTGCTGATGACTGTATCTTCCCAAATGTATCCCTTGAGACTGAGTTTGGCAAAAATGTAAAAACAAAATCTCGTATTCCGGTTATGACAGGGGCATTAGGCTCAACATTCATTGCACAAAAATATTGGGAGTCATTTGCTGTTGGTGCAGCAATTGTAGGATTCCCTATTGTAATTGGCGAAAATGTTGTTGGCGTAGATAAGAATTCAATACTTAAAAACGGAAAGATAGTAAAAGCACCTGAGCTTGAAAGAAGAATTGATGTCTATTTGAGATACTATGACGGTTATGGAGCAATCATTGTTCAGATGAATGTTGAGGACACTAGAAATGGCGTAGCTGAATACCTGATTGAAAAGTATGGTGATAAAGTAATTATTGAGCTTAAATGGGGACAAGGTGCAAAAGATATCGGCGGTGAGATTCAGGTTACTAGCCTTGAGTATGCAGCGTTTTTAAAAGAAAGAGGATATATAGTTGACCCTGACCCAACTAAGCCTGAAGTTCAGGAAGCCTTTAAGAGTGGTGCAATTAAATCCTTTGCTCGTCACAGCAGATTAGGCTATACTGATTTGAACAACTACTATGAAGTTCACAAGAGCTTTATGGACTCAATTGATTATCTCAGAAAGCTAGGATACAAGAGAATCACATTGAAAACAGGTTCTTATGGGATGGAAGCACTTGCTATGGCTATTAAGTTTGCAACAGAAGCAAAGCTTGATTTGTTGACAATCGATGGCTCAGGTGGAGGAACAGGTATGAGCCCATGGAACATGATGGAATCCTGGGGTGTACCATCAATAAATTTACATGCTAAAGCATACGAATATGCACAAATACTTGCTGCAAATGGTGAAGAAGTTGTAGATATGGCATTTGCTGGGGGGCTTGCAAGAGAAGACCACATTTTTAAAGCACTTGCACTTGGTGCGCCTTTTACAAAGCTTGTATGTATGGGACGAGCTCTTATGATTCCGGGCTTCCTCGGTGCTAATATAGAAGGAGCTATTTATCCTGACAGAAGAGAAAGACTGAATGGAAACTGGGACAGTATTCCAAAGAATATAGCTGATGAATTCGGAATAGTTCCTGAAGAAATATTTGCAGGCTATTTTGATGTGCAGAACAAAATCGGAAAAGATGAAATGAAGAATATCCCATTTGGTGCAATAGCCGTGTGGACACTTGCAGATAAGCTTGGTGCAGGGCTTCAGCAGCTAATGGCGGGTGCCAGAAAATTCAAGATTTCAGAAATTTCGAGGAACGATTTGTTTGCTGCAAACAGAGATACTGAAAAAGAAACTAACATCAAATTTATTACAGATGTCGGAGATGAAACAGCAAAAAGAATCCTTAGTTTATAGAAATTTTTAATTTATAAAGCCCCACTTTTTTTCGAAGTGGGGCTTTCAGCATATTCAGATTTTTTAACAGTTGTTTTTATTTTGATGGTGTATTACAGCATTGGAAAATAAATGGGCAAAAAACATTGCATTCATTGCAATAGTATATAAAATATAGTATAATTATTCTATAAATATTTTAGGAGGAAAGTTATGGGTATTATCAAAGCAGTGGTTGGTGCAATTGGTGGGGGATTAGCTGATTCCTGGTTAGAGGTCATTCAGTCTGGTGAGATGAGCGACACAACCGTCATGGCAGCAGGCGTAAAAGTAAGGCCAAACGATAAACGTTCAAGCAATACAAAGGGTACAGATTATACAATTTCAAATGGTTCTATTATACAGGTCGGCCCGAATCAGATGATGATTTTGGTTGAGGGCGGGAAAATTGTTGACTATTCAGCAGAACCGGGTTATTATAAGGTCGAAAATTCAGGCATGCCTTCAATGTTCAACGGTCAGCTTGGTGAATCAATTAAAGAGACATTCAGCAGGATTAAATATGGTGGAACACCATCATCTTCACAAAGGGCTTATTTTATCAACTTGCAGGAAATTAAGGGAATTAAGTTCGGAACAAGAAATGCAGTAAATTACTTTGATAACTTCTATAATGCTGAGCTTTTTTTAAGGGCACATGGTACATACTCAATAAAAATTACCGACCCTTTAAAGTTCTTTGCTGAGGCTATCCCAAGAAACGCCGAGAGTGTTGACATAAACGATATCAACGAGCAATATCTTGCCGAATATTTAAATGCATTGCAAGCGGCAATCAATCAGATGTCAGTTGACGGTATCCGTATCTCAACACTTCCATCAAAAAGCGTTGAACTATCACGTTATATGGCAACTGCACTTGATAAAGAGTGGAGCGACCTTCGCGGAATGGAAGTGTGCTCTGTCGGAATTGCAAGCATCTCCTATGATGAGGAATCAGCAAAGCTTATAAATATGAGAAACAAGGGTGCTATGCTTTCTGATGCTACAATACGCGAAGGCTTTGTTCAGGGTTCAATAGCATCTGGTATTGAAGCTGCTGGCTCCAATACATCTGGTGCTGCTCAGGCATTTATGGGAATGGGTATGGGCATGCAGGGTGCCGGTAGCTTTATGGGTGCAGCATCTGCAACAAATTCAGCACAAATGCAGCAGCAAAAGCAACAGCAGGAGTCACAGAACGGCTGGAAATGTGAATGCGGAAAAGTCAATACAGGGAAGTTCTGTGCAGAATGTGGTAAGCCAAAGCCTGAGCAGAGTAGCTGGAAATGCGAGTGCGGGCAAGAAAACACAGGCAAATTCTGTGCAGAATGTGGAAAGCCAAACCCAAATCAAAGCTGGAAATGTGAATGCGGAGAAGAAAACAAGGGTAAATTCTGTTCTGCTTGCGGAAAACCAAGACCATAATTTTAGAGGAGGTAGCAGATGCCTGTTATTCAATACAAATGCCCTAACTGTGGTGGCAGCCTTGAATTCAGTGCTGAGAAACAGTCCTTTAATTGTGAATACTGTTTAAGCACTTTTAATGAGGAACAGCTTAAAAAAGCTTTCCCTGAGAATGAAAACAATCCGCTCAGCGAGCAGGAAAAAGAGGATAAAAGCGATTTTACTGACCACTCTTCATTATATTCCTGCCCAAGCTGCGGGGCAGAAATAATATCAGAAGATACAACGGCGGCAACCTTCTGTTATTACTGCCATGGGCCTGTAATACTTTCGGGAAGATTAAGCGGAGAATTTCGCCCGTCAAAGGTTATCCCTTTCAAGAAAACACGTGAGCAAGTAATAGATGGCTTTAAAAGCTGGTGTAAAAAGAAGTGGTTTTTGCCTGATGCATTTAGAAACGATTCTCAGGTTGAGAAAATGACATCAGTATATCTTCCATTCTGGCTGGCAGACTGCAAGCTGGATGCTCATGTTTATGGTATAGGAAAAAATATAAGAACATGGACAACCGGGGATATGCGATATACCCACACAAAAGAATATGGGTTGACGAGAAGCGCTTACATAGATTTTTGCAAGATACCTGCTGATGGTTCCAGCAAAACTGACGACAGATTGATGGAAGCTATCGAGCCATTTGATTACGAGCCATTTGATTACAGCGAGCTTAAAGATTTTTCAATGTCGTATCTGTCTGGTTATCTTGCAGAAAAATATGATGTGGATAATATGGCAATCTTCCCAAGAATTAAAGAGCGTGCTGGCGATGCCTCAATCGATATGCTAAAAAGCACAATGAAGGGATACACAACGCTTAACATCACAAGCGCAAAAGCAGATGTAATAAAAACAGACTGGCATTATATGCTTTTGCCGGTCTGGCTGATGACATATAACTTCAAGGGTAAGCAATACTTTTTCTCAATGAATTAAAATGGCAGGCATACCACCACTAAGCATTCCTAAAATGCTTGCCTTTGCCGGAATTCTTACTGCGCTGACCTTCGGGCTTTCATTTTTGATAGGGGGGCTTATATAATGAAGATTATCAAAAGAACGCTATGTTTTGCTTTTATTATGGTTATAAGTTCAGTATGCTTTGGGATTTATGCTTTTGCCGGTGAAATAAATATCAAGGATTTAGCAGGATATCTCACCAGTGATGAAATCTTTGAGCTTGAAGCACAGGCACAGATGCTTTCGGATGAAACTGGCTATAATATCGGTATAGTGCTTACTGATGATATCGGCAGCAAATCCCCGATGGAATTTTCAGACGATTATTATACAGAAATGTTTGGGAACAACATTGATGGTTTTATGATACTTATCAACAACGATACAAAAACCGACTGGATATCAACAGCTGGTGATGCAATAATGATGTATTCGGATGAGAGGATAAGCAACATCCACAGCGACTCAAAACAGATGCTTATTGATGAAGAATATTATGACGCTCTTGCACAATATCTCAACAGCTTTGAATATTATTATTTAGAGGGCTACCCAAGTGAGAATGAGGAGTATTATCTAAATACCGAAACAGGCAAGATTGAAATAATAAAAGACAAAGGCAGATATACACTTGTATCATTGATAATTGCGCTTGCAGTAGGTGGAATAACCATACTTATTATTGTAAACAGATATAAATTCCACACTATACCAAGTGCTGAGTGCTATCTTAATGGCGATGATACCGAAATTAAAGAGAACAGCGATGTTTTTTTAAGAGAATACACAACAAGTGTGAGAATTCAGTCGAACAGCGGTTCAGGCGGTGGTGGCTCATCTACACATTTTTCAAGCAGTGGCGGCACCTTTGGCGGCGGAGGAAGTTCAAGATAATAAATTAGCGATATAGTTATTTATTATTTTTTAAGCGAAGGGGCACGGGGGCGACCGCAAAGCCCCCGAAAAAAATGCATTATTAAATAATTAATTGCAAACAAGTAAAGGCAGGCTTTTTAGCCTGCCTTTTCTTGTAGAAAAAGCCCTTTTCTACAATTTTATTATAAATTGAAGCACGTATTTGTGGGGGCTTTGCGGTCGCCCCCACACCCCTTCGCATCCAAAGCATAGTTTTTCGACACTCTGAGCCAGGCTAAAAAGCCTGCCTTTTTTACATTTATTCATTTTCTTCAATAGAATAATCTTTAAAGCAAATATTAAGGTCTACACTTCCATCAATTCCGTCAACCGTTCCGCTCTCGGTATATTGCCAAATCTGAAAATCATATGGGAAAAAAGGAGTCTGATAATACTGTGCAAACCATTTATCATACATCGTCAGTTTAGATAAATCAAGCTGTGCCAGATAACCGATAATGTTAGCATAAATCATTGGCTTGTATCCTGCTTTTTCTATCGCTTCACAAAACGCTATTGTGATTTCTGTGCGTTCTTCTTTGGTAAGTGAATCGGCACGGCCATCTGCATTGTATACTTCCTCAACATCAAATATTACTGGGTATTCGATATCATAATTATTAATAGCATTAATAACATATTCAGCCTCTTCAACTGCTTCCTCGGTTGTGATTGCCTGCGAATAAAAATAAACACCAACTTTTACTCCGGCAGCAAGCGCACCCTTAACATTGCTGTAAAAATAATCATCAATAACAATTTCGCCGGAACCATATCCACGGAACCCAAGCCGTAAAAGTGCATATTCAACCCCATCAGCCTTAACCTTGTTCCAGTCAATATCCCCCTGATACTTTGAAACATCAATACCTTTGATGCCTGTTATTCCGTTGCCATCACTATATAAAATTTCAGATTCTGTATGTAATAGATTTTCAAAACTATACTTGTGTAGCGGCAGGCTATCATCAATTGGCTCATAAATAATCTCACCGTCGTATTTATATACTATTTCATTTTCAAAAAATTGTTGTAAAAATTCCGTCCCCGTTCCAAACTGGCTTGCATATTCTTTTAACGTTGTTATAGTAAAGGACTCCTCCTCAGGCAATTCCTCTTCCTCCTCGGGCTCAGTTATTACAGGAACAATAACCTCGTTCTTTTCATTTTCATAAATAATAATTGTAAATATCAACGCTGCTGAAAGTGCCAGACTTAATACAGATAGTATACTTATTGCTATATAGAAACCTTTTTTTGAGCTCATACAGTTTGTCCTTTCAGTTTAATATTTTAAGTACTTTTTATAATTATATACTAAAATACCCTTATTTTCAACAAATAGCATGTTAATTTTACAGCGCTTTTAATAAAAAAACGCTGCAAGAATAATCCTGCAGCGTTCAGCTTGTAGAAAAGCCCCTTTTCTACATTTTTAATACACAAAATCACGATTTTGTGGGTGCTTTGCGGTCACCCTACACCCCTCATTCGCATGAAAATGCGTTAAGGCACCTTGAGCGAAGTTTAATAACATTGCTGAAAAAATATTAATACTAATAATTTATAAAAAAACCTAAAATCTTATGACCATCACTTATATACACGCCAGTTTCCTGTGCTGTTGCCTCGGTATATTCTTCACTGCCTGTTACTTCTTTACTTTTTTGATAAATCAAGAAAGGCACTGGGTCATTTGTATGAGTTTTAAGGATAAGAGGAGTTGCATGGTCGGGTAAAATCATTATTTTGTAGTCATCAAACTGTTCAAGCTCAGAAACCAGGTATTTGAGTATCTTTTCGTCAATAATTTCGAGCGACCTTACCTTGTTTTCGATTTCGAACCTATGGCCACATTCGTCGGGTGCTTCAACATGAATATACACGAAGTCCTGCCCGCTTTTAAGCTCATCAATAGCTGCTTTTGCTTTTCCCTCAAAATTTGTATCTATATATCCTGTCGCCCCCTCAACGTTAACAACATTCATCCCGGCAAATTTGCCGATACCCTTTAATAAATCAACGGCAGAAATTATTGAGCCTTTAAGCCCGTATTTTTCAACAAAAGGTGCAAGCGGTTTTCTTACCCCTTCGCCCCAAAGCCAAATGCTGTTTGCCGGCCTTAGCCCCTTAGCTATTCTCTTCTGATTCAAAGGATGATTACTAAGCAGCTCATAGCTTTTCTGCATCATCAAAAGTAGCTTATTTGCGTTCTTATGTGCCGGAATAAATTCCTTTATAGGTTTTCCTGTTATGTCGTGTGGTGGAGTTAAAGTTCCTACATCAAGGGTGCCTTTATCCCATATAAGACAATGGCGATAGCTAACACCAGAATACAGTTTGAATTCGTCATTATCAAAATTCTCAGCAAGGAACCTGATTAAAACGCCTGCATCTTCGGTAGAAATATCATCGGCACAATAGTCTAAAATTGTTTTATCTTCATATTTTTCGTCATCAGATAATGTAACAAGATTGCACCTGAATGACACATCATCAGGCTTCATATCAATTCCTATGCTGGCAGCTTCAAGGGGTGAACGCCCAGAATAATAAATACTCGGCTCGTATCCTAATACTGATAAATTAGCAACATCGCTTCCCGGCTTTAATTCATCGGGAACTGTTTTGACAAGCCCTATTAAAGATTTTTTTGCAAGAATGTCGGTCTGAGGGGTTTTTGAGGCACCCATAGGTGTTTTCCCGCCAAGCTCTTTTAAAGGATAGTCAGCCATACCGTCACACAACAAAACAACGTATTTCATAATAATTCTCCTGTTAAAGCAAATAATATATCAAATCTTAGTTATGATTTTAACAAAGAAATTATATCACATTTAATATTTTTTTGCAAATCAAACACTAATACTTTAAAGAAAAATGGGAACAATATTTTCTAATATTTACATTCAAAATCAAACAAAAATCAAATGAGGTGTTAAATTGAACAATATTAAGACAATTGATAATGAAATAACAACGGTAAAAATAGGGTATCTGCAAAGCAAACTAAAAACAAATTTGCATAGCATAAAAAATCTCTATAAGCAAATAGTCCTCAATCTGCCTTCGTCAGTAAACGAACAGGTTTTATACGATAACTATTATTTAATACAAAAAATTGCAAAAACCCTTTTAAAGGAAAACAGGAGATCAATTATTTCAATTGACAATGAAATGTATCCTGTTTTGGGTAAACATATCTTAGAAAACTGCAATAAAGATGCAGTGCCAAAAACGAATGAGCTGATATATATGTTCAATACCTTGTCGGCAAAGCGATACATTACAAATACTGAGTTTGAGCTTATTGTATGGCAATTTCGATATGCGATTCTGCTGTCGCTTAGCAGGCTTTATGAAAAAGAGGTACAGACTGAAAAAACCGCACTTGATTTGATTATCCTGTTGACAAAAAGTGATACCTTCAATCTAAAAGCAATTACAGAAACCTGCAATCCTTTAGAGAAAATATATCGCAACGAGGCATCCGGGATATATATAAATATGGATGATACAACAAAAAAAATATACAGGAACAGAACCTCTTTTATAGCTACAAAGCATAACAAAAGCGAGCTTGACATTGCTGCACATTATATTAGTGTTACCAACAGCGCTTTTTATAAAAAGAAATCTGAAAACGAAACACACATAGGCTTTTATATCTATGAAGATTATAAAAAGCTGACTAAAAAAATATCCTTTGAATTTTATTTATTTCTTATTACCTTTATAACGTCATTAATGGCTGCTGTTTTTACTTTTTCACTAAAAAGCTTTGTTCTATGGGTTTTTATGTTCTTTCCTTTATGGGAATTTTCAAAACTGCTTGTTGACCTTATTTTCACCTGCGGGAATGAGGTAACATATCTGCCAAGAATTGAGCTTAACAAACAGATTCCAAAGGGGAGTGAAACACTTGTTGTTATTTCAACAATTATTTCTTCTGCAAAGGATATTATTTGCTTGCAGGAAAAGCTGATACGCTTGCATTTTTCTAACTTATCTGACAATATCAGGATTTGTGCTTTATGCGATTTAAAGCAGTCTTCCCTGCCTGTTAGCCCCGAAGACAAGGCGATTATTAAAAATTCGCAGAGAATGATTAATAAGCTTAATCAGATTTATTGTGATAAATTCGTACTCGTTATACGAAAAAGGAGCTATTCTGACACACAGATGAATTACATGGGCTATGAGAGAAAAAGGGGAGCTATAGAACAGCTTGTAAGATATATCAAAAAAGAAAATATAGAATTTTCATGCCTTGATGGCGATGTCAGCTTTCTTCACACCACAAAATATCTTGTTTGTATTGATTTTGATACGAAAACACTTATGGATACGATTCCTGAGCTTGTCGGTATTGCTATGCACCCACTCAACAAGCCGATTATTGAAAACGGCAGAGTCGTAAAAGGCTACGGAATTATTACACCTAACATGATAACAAAGCTAAAAAGCTCGCTTAAAACGCCATTTGCAAAGCTTGTCGGCGGTATTGGCTCAAGCTGTGCTTATGATACTAATTGCTGCAATCTTTATCAGGATACCTTTGAGCAGGCCGTTTTTTCGGGCAAGGGGCTTATTGATATAAACTCCTTTTATTTATTGTGCTGCAATTTATTTTTGCCTGAGCGTATTCTAAGCCACGATATTCTTGAAGGGGAAATTTTAAGGACAGCCTTTGCGGGTGACATTGAGTTCAGCGAGAGCTTTCCCTCAAATGCTTTAAGCTATTTTAAAAGACAGCACCGATGGATAAGAGGTGATATACAGAATATAAGCTTTTTAAGAAAAAATATTTCTGCAAAAAATGGCTTGACCCCAAACCCTATGAATGATATCTCAAAGTTTAAGCTATTTGATAACATCAGGCGTGCTTTTTTACCTGTAAATCTTGTGCTGTTGCTTATCCTGCCTTTTTTCTATAACACAACAGTGGGATTAACGCTTGCTCTGCTTGCTGTTACTTCATTGCTGATACCATATATTGCGTCATTTTTATCCTCAGTTTTGCATAACGGTCTGTACAACATTCCACGAAAATATTATTCCGATGTATTCTCACAAACATCTGAAATATCGGCGCAGGGATTGTTAGCCTTGTTGCTGCTGCCACAGAATGCTGTTTACTCACTTGATGCAATTGTGCGTTCGCTATGGCGACTATATGTATCCAAAAAAAAGCTGCTTGAATGGACAACGGCAGCACAGGCAGAAAAATCCAATTTTTCAGTCCTCTCATTTATGCAGCTTTATATTATCCCAGAAATTGTTTGCATTACTTTATTATTCTCCCCTGTTGCATTTTTAAAGTTTATTGGTTTTATTCTGCTTTTTACACCGTTTCTGATGACTTATTTTAACACACCATACAAAACAAAGGGCTTTGTAATAAGTGAAGAAAAGGAGCTTGAGGTTTATTCTCAGCTGACGGCAATGTGGCAGTTCTATGAGGATTATGCGACAGAGCAGGAGCATTATCTCCCACCTGACAATGTGCAGTTTGCCCCAGTTTATCGGGTATGCCATCGAACTTCACCGACGAATATAGGGCTTATGATGCTGTGCACGCTTATCGCCAGGGATTTCGATTTAATCGATTCAAAAGGGCTGTATAAACGAATAAACAGAACTCTTGCGAGCGTTGAACAGCTTGAAAAATATAACGGTAATCTGTTTAACTGGTATGATACCAAAACACTTAAAACATCGAGCAATCAGTTTGTTTCAACAGTTGACAGCGGTAATTTTGTCTGCTGCCTGGTTGTGCTTAAAGAAGGCTTGAATGAATACAAAACACAACACAGTGAAATAGATAATCTTATAAACAGGATTAATTACCTTATAGACAATACCAATATCAGCACATTTTATGATGAAAGCAAGGAGCTTTTTTCAATCGGATATAATCCCAACACAAAGGAATACAGCCCAAATCATTATGACCTTTTAATGAGTGAGGCACGAATGACATCTTATTTTGCCATAGCAAAAAGGCAGGTTCCCAAAAAGCACTGGGGCAAGCTTGGCAGAACTATTGCAAGGCTTGGCTTGTATTCTGGCCCTGTTTCATATTCAGGCACAATGTTTGAATACTTTATGCCGGAGCTTTTATTGACAAGCCAGCACGGCTCGCTTTCCTATGAGGGGCTGAATTTCTGCCTGTATTGCCAGAAGAAGCGCGCAAAGGACGTAGATGTTCCCTACGGGATTTCTGAAAGCGGGTATTATGCTTTTGACAATGCACTTAACTATCAGTACAAAGCGCATGGTGTGCAGAAAATAGGGCTTAAAAAGGGGCTTGACAATGAGCTTGTGATATCACCGTATTCAACATATCTTGTTATGCAGTTTGATTTTGCTTCTTCATTTTCAAACCTTGAAAATTTAAAAAAATATGGAATGTATGGCAAATACGGTTTTTATGAGGCTATTGATTTCACCGCCTCCACCAATGTAAAAAATGGCTCAATCATAAAAAGCTATATGGCTCACCACGTTGGAATGAGCATTGTTGCTGTTGCAAATGCACTTCACAACGGGATAATACAGAAGCGGTTTTTAAAAGATAATTTTATGAAGAGCTCGGCTGAGCTTTTAGAGGAAAAAATAATTTCAGGAACAGTAATGTTTGACGATTTTTATAGAAAACCTGAAAACCAGCGTCCTGATTCACGCGAGAACGAAAAGCATTATTTTGAATCAGTTCAGCCATCACAGCCTAACATCAAGCTTTTGTGCAACGGGGATTATACTCTTGCAGTTTCTGATATCGGGGCTTCAATAGCACTTTATCAGGGCAGAGATGTTTATCAGAGAACCACAGATACTTTAAGACGCCCCGAGGGTTGCTATTTTGCAGTATCTGGCATTAATCAGTCGCACACCTGTTTGACGTATCTGCCGGAATATAGAAATTCTGATGATATGTCTGTCGAATTCAATGAAAACACAGTGTCATTTTATAGCAACACAAATGAGTTGCAGATTGGGATGAAAGTTCATCTTCATAATAATCTCCCGTGTGAAATACGACAGTTTGCTATAAAGAACACCTCATCAAGGGTTAAAAATGCTAATCTGTTAAGCTATATCCAGCCTGTCCTTGCAACTTTCAATGACCATGCTGCTCACCCAGCATTCAGTAAGCTGTTTTTAAAAGAAAACTACGACGCAGATAACAAGGTTATAATAGCTTCGCGTAAAAATAGGCATAATGATGAACAGGTTTTTTGTGCCGTCGGCTTTGTAGAAAATGTTGATATGTTTATCAATCTTTCCCGTGAGGAAGTTCTCTCATGCCCTGATGGGGTTAAAAGCGTATTTTTAAACAAGGAAAATTTGATTGAAAACGGCAACAGTGTGCCTGATCCTTGTATTTTTATCAAAACGCCTTTACAGCTTTCACCTAATGAACAAAAGGAGCTTAACCTTTTTATCCTTATGGCACTAAGCAAGGACGAGCTTTATCAGAATATTGCTAAAATCAGATACAGTAAATTCGTCTATACTATTTCAACTTCTACTGTGCCTTCAAACTCAATTGAAGGCAGGCTTGTCAATACAATTCTTCCCCAGCTGTTATTCAAACGTTTTGACTGCAAGGAAATCAACAATGCAATTGAAGAAAACAGGCTTCCTGCCAGTTCTTTGTGGGGGCTTGGGATTTCAGGCGATTTGCCTGTCGTTATTGTCAACATTGATAACCTGAATTCAAAAGAAAGGGTTACAGGATATATAAAAGCACAAAACATCCT
>QKDG01000048.1 GCA_003246805.1 Clostridia bacterium
TTTTAAAATCGAGCTTATAAAAAAACACGAGGCGCAGGGAGATGTATTGTCATTTTATAAGCAAGGGGATTTTGTTGACCTTTGTGCAGGCCCTCACCTTATGTCAATTTCCCCGTTAAAAGCTATCAGGCTTACTGCTTGCACAGGTGCTTACTGGATGGGTGATTCAAGCGGGCCACAGCTTTCAAGAATATATGGAACAGCGTTCACAAAAACTGCTGACCTTGATGAATATATCAAAGCGATTGAAGAAGCAAAGCAAAGGGACCACAACAAGTTGGGGCGTGAGCTTGAACTGTTCACCACTGTTGATTATATCGGGCAGGGGCTGCCGATATTGTTGCCAAAGGGCGCAAGAATTATCCAGCTTTTACAGCGTTTTGTTGAGGATGAGGAGCAAAAGAGGGGATATTTGCTGACTAAAACACCGCTGATGTCAAAATCAGATTTGTTTAAAATATCCGGGCACTGGGACCATTATAAATCAGGCATGTTTGTTCTTGGCGATGAAGAAGCAGATAAAGAAGTCTACGCCCTGCGCCCGATGACCTGCCCGTTCCAGTATCAGGTTTTCTTAAACAGGCAGCGTTCTTACAGGGATTTGCCTATGCGTCTTAGTGAAACCTCAACCTTGTTCAGGAATGAGGACAGTGGAGAAATGCACGGGCTTATTCGTGTCAGGCAGTTCACAATTTCTGAGGGGCATCTTATCGTGCGCCCCGAACAGCTTGAAGAAGAATTCAAGGGCTGTATGAAGCTTGCAAACTATATGCTTGAAACCATTGGGCTTGCTGACGATGTTTCATACCGTTTTTCACAATGGGACCCTTCGAACACTGCAAAATACGAGGGAACAGCAGAGCAATGGGAAGAAGCACAGCAAAAAATGGGCGCAATCTTAGACCATCTTGGGATAAAATACACTGTTGGTGTAGATGAAGCAGCTTTTTATGGGCCAAAGCTTGATATCCAGATAAAAAATGTTCACGGAAAAGAAGATACTCTTATAACTATTCAGATTGATATGCTGCTTGCAAAAAGGTTTGAAATGGAATATATTGATACTGACGGTTCACGAAAAACACCATATATCATACACAGAACTTCACTTGGCTGTTATGAGAGAACATTGGCTTTGCTTATAGAAAAATATGCAGGTGCATTCCCGCTATGGCTTTCACCTACACAGGTTGAAATCATGCCGATTTCTGACAGCCAGCTTGAATACTCAAATGAGCTTTATAGTAAGCTTGATGCTGTTGGAATACGTGCGCACGTTGACAGCAGGAACGAAAAAATTGGGTGCCTTATATGCTTGTTATCGGCGATAAAGAGATTGAATCAGGCGCTGTTGCTGTTCGTTCACGAAAAACTGGTGAAACTGAGGTAATGCCTGTTGATGCGCTAATATCAAAGCTTTTGACAGAAATAGCAACAAAAGCAAAATAATTAATATCAGTCAAGCAATTGTTTTTTCTGCGATGTGGCTCGGGGGGCGACCGCAAAGCCCCCGAAACAAGTTTTAATTACCGCTTTGCCTTAAATAATACCTCTAATAGCTTTTAAACAACTACGTTCACTTATAAGTTTTAAACACTATTTGTTGCGAAGGGGCTCGGGGGCGATCGCAAAGCCCCCGAAATGGATTTAATCATCGTTTTTGTTTAAAATAATACCTCTAATAGCTTTTAGATAACTACGTTCACCCTTAACTATCAATAAAAAAGGAGAATCATGGATAGCTTAATTTTCACTATAAATGCTGTAATGCCTTTATTCATACTTGTGCTTCTTGGATTTATTCTGCGACGTATAGGCATATTTTCAGGCAAGTGGCTAATAAATTTTCATTCAGAATAACCTTGTTTGCACTAATGTTTTATAACATTTATTCTGACAATGGCGAAATGGAAATTAATGCAAGGCTTATTGCGTTTGCTTTTTTATCCCTTTTTGTTATTCTGGCATTAAGCTATATCATTGTTCCTTTTATTGTTAAAGACAGATTCAGAACAGGCGTTGTTATCCAGGGTATTTTTAGGAGCAATCTTTTGCTTTTTGGGATGCCTCTTGTAATAAATATGTTTGGTGACAGTGTCAGGCCGATGATTTCTCTATTAGTGGCTCTTGTAATACCGGCATATAACCTTATTGCAGTAATTACTCTGACTTTCTTTAACAAAAACACGACAAATAAAATTGATTTTATAAAAATTGCAAAAGGGATAATCACAAACCCGCTTATTCTTGGCAGCATAACAGGCTTTGTTTTTAAGGGATTTAGCATACCCTTGCCATCTTTTATTTTATCCCCGGTGAGCGACCTTGCAAACATGGCTGTTCCCCTTGCGCTTATTATCGTCGGCGGGCAGTTTCGGATAAATGATTTTACGCTTAACATTAAAACGGTATTGTCTGTTACATTCATAAAAATGGTGCTGATTCCTTTTCTGGTGCTGATTATTGCCATAGCGCTTGGCTTTAACGGCATTGAACTGGCTATTCTTGTTGCTATGTTTTGTTCCCCTTGTGCTGTTTCAAGCTCAATCATGGCTTATAATATGAACTGTGACGGTGATTTGGCAGGGCATATTGTTGTTATAGGAACGCTGTTTTCAGTTTTTTCAATGTTTATCACCATATATATTTTAAGAGTAATGGCGTTAATTTAGCCGTTGAATTATCTTTAAATTTGTGTTTAAAAAAGTACAATTACTTATTTGGGAGGAACTATGAAAAAGTCTTTTGTGTTCATTTTGGTTATAATGATTTTGCTCAGTGGCTGTAAAAAGATAGATGAATTTTTCCCTGATGGGTCAGAGATTGACTTACCTTCTTCAAGCGAAAATGAGCAGACGACTTCATCTTCATCTTCCCCTGAAATAGACGAAATTGAAGCCACTGTTCCTGAAATTGAGTATGTGGATTTTTACACAAGGCTTGAAGCTGAATCAGGGGTAGCAACTGGTGATATTGCGTTAAGCCAGACGAGAAAAGGGTATTCAGGCTTGGGATATCTTACCGGATTTACGGCAAAGCCTGAAAACAGCTTTAAAATAAGCGTTAATCTGCCTTCTAATCAGCATTATGATGTTTCACTCATTATTGCTTCTGACAGTAAGAGGAACAATATCCTTACTATCAATGACGAGCAGGTTTCTGAATTTATTACTACGGGCGAGAATGCTTTTGAAAAAATAACCATTAAGAATATTTATATCAGGCAGGGCTTGTCTTTTTTATCTATAAAAGAAGTAACCGGTGGTATTGACATAGATTATATTGAAATCAAAAGCAGCGCAGATATAAGCAAGATAACATTTAATGATGACTATTCGCTTATCAACCAATCAGCAAGTGACAAAACGAAAACCGTAATGACTTTTTTGCAGGACAACTATGGAAGTAATATAATAAGCGGGCAATATGCAACATCAGGAACAAACAAGGAGCCCGACCTCATTAATTCAATCACGGGGCGATATCCTGCTATGCGAATAGGAGATTTGTCATCATATACGGCCGATGGTTCTGGCAATTCATTTGAGATTGAGCAGGGAATAAAATGGTCCGAGATGGGGGGGTTAGTCGGCTATATCTGGCACTGGGAGGCTCCTTCCGGCAACCCCTCATTCTATTCAAGCGAGACTGATTTTGATTTGGCAAAGGCAGTTACCGATGAGGATATTGCTACTCTTTCACAGGAGGATATTGTCAAGCTGAATACCGATGGTAAAATAAGTGACGAATGCTTGGCTTTAATCAAGGATATTGATATAATATCTGAGCAGCTTTCAAGTTTACAGGATAACAATGTCACTGTGCTGTGGCGCCCGCTACACGAGGCAAGTGGTGGATGGTTCTGGTGGGGAGAAAGCGGAAAAGATGCTTATCTTTGGCTTTGGGACTTATTGTACAAAAGGCAGACGGAATACTTTAAGCTTAACAATCTGATTTGGGTATGGAATGCTCAGTCAGCCGAC
>QKDG01000097.1 GCA_003246805.1 Clostridia bacterium
GCCTGACGGTAAGCTTCGCTTCTATATAGTTGACATTAAAAATTCACTTACAGGAATGGTTGAGCTATATGTTGAGCCTAATGATACGGATAAAAATTACGGAATTTATTCGCTGAAGGTAAAGGGCTGCGAAAAACGAGTTGGATATTCAAAAGGCCGTGGAGATGAAGCTCTCCCTGTTGTAAAGTGGATAGGTGATAATAAGATTCAGTATCAGTTCCCTGGGCAGGATGAAAAGCACTCAGTAATAGCTGATTCTGATGTTAAAAAAGACTATTTCTCTTTTTTGTTTACTTAAAATTAATAACAAACTGAAAGCAGGGTTAAGCCCTGCTTTTTAAGGAGCTTTTTATGGATGTTTTAATTCGTGAAGCAAATAATGATGATTTAGAACAAATTTTAAAGCTTTATACTCATCTGCATAATAATGAAATGCCTTTTATAGATGATACAATACTGAACATTTGGAAGTTGATGATTAATGATAAAAATTATAATATTATTGTTGCATTAGCAAACGATACAATTGTATCATCATGTGTTTTAGTAGTAATTCCAAATCTTACACACTTTCAAAAGCCTTATGCTTTAATTGAAAATGTTATTACCCATAAAGAATTCCGAAATAAAGGAATCGCGACACAAGTTTTAAGTTATGCAAAAGAAATAGCAGTTGGCGAAAATTGCTATAAGATAATGTTGTTAACGGGCAGTAAAGAAGAAACAACTTTAGGTTTTTATAAAAAATCAGGCTATAATTGTGTGGATAAAACAGGATTTATACATTGGCTTTAATTGTATAGAGAGGTGAAATAATGTCAGCCCCGTTGGCAGATAGAATTCGACCTAAAAGCCCCTTGATGAGGTTTTTGGGCAGGCACATCTTTTAGGCAAGGGTAAGCCTCTCAGGCGAATAATTGAGAGTGACTACATCCCTAATATGATATTTTACGGTTCTTCTGGAATAGGTAAAACAACTGTTGCAAGGATTATTGCAAACAGCACAAATAAGAAAATGTTTAAGCTAAACGGCACATCAGCATCGGTATCTGATATCAAGGATATAATTAGTGAGACTGAAACTATCGATGGATTTAACGGTATTCTTCTTTATCTTGATGAAATTCAGTATCTTAATAAAAAGCAGCAGCAATCATTGCTTGAATATATTGAGAATGGCAAAATTACACTAATAGCCTCAACAACTGAAAATCCATATTTTTATGTTTATAACGCTATATTAAGCCGTTCAACAGTATTTGAATTCAAGCCCCTGAATTTTGAGGATATCATCCCTGCCGTTGCAAATGCCTTTGAGTTTATGGGAGCAGAATTGAATTTAAAAGTTGTTGTAGAGAATGGAGTAATTGAGCATATTGCAAAGGGCTGTGGTGGGGACGTAAGAAAATCCATCAATACAGTTGAATTATGCGTGCTTTCTGCTGAAAACATAAATAATGAGCTTATAGTTACTCTTGAAAACGCACGGCTTTTAACTCAAAGGAGCAATATGCGTTATGACAGGGACGGCGACGAGCATTATAATATCTTATCAGCACTGCAAAAATCAATACGCGGCTCTGATGAAAATGCTGCTCTGCACTATGCTGCAAGGCTAATTGAAGCAGGGGATATTATATCATTGTCAAGGCGTCTGCTCGTCATTGCAAGCGAGGATATAGGCCTTGCTTATCCTCAGGCAATAACAATAGTAAAGGCGTGTGTTGACAGTGCGATGCAGTTAGGGCTACCAGAAGCGAGAATTCCTCTTGCACAGGCTATTGTTTTGCTATGCACTTCACCAAAATCAAATTCATCCTATGTTGCAATTGATGAAGCTCTTGCTGATGTCAGAAATGGCGAATACGGTGACATCCCGGCATATTTAAAAGACGGTCATTATTCCGGTGCTAAAAAGCTTGGCAATGCAATAGGGTACAAGTATCCGCATGATTATCATAATTCATACACAAAACAGCAGTATCTTCCGGACAAGATAAAAAATAAAGTGTATTATAATTTTGGCAACAATAAGAATGAACAGCTTTCTATGTTGTATAGAAAGAAAATTATTGACGAAAATAAGTAAAAACAGAATTATTGTCAGCTTTTGAGCATATAGTTATAGATGAATAATATACTCTTCTGGGGGTGATAGCTCTGGTTTGCAGTCTTGGTGATTTAAGAAACAAGGAAGTAATAAATATTAAGAATGGTGCAAAGCTGGGCTATGTCGATGATGTTGAAATCAATACGGAAAATGCAAGTGTTCTTGCATTGATTGTTTATGGTCGGCCACGTATATTCGGCCTTTTTGGAAGAGATGAGGATTTGATTGTTAAATGCGACGATATAAAGCTTATAGGAGAGGATACCATATTGGTATCGTTTGATGATTTAACAGAGCATACAAAGGCAAGAAGTTTTAGTATTGAAAATTTATTTAAATAATTTGTCAATAACTATTGCAATATATAATATTTAATGATATAATATTAAAGCAATTCGCACGCATATCTTTTGTGGTTGGTCCTTTGAAAAAAGGTGTGTCACAAGCTAATTTATGCGGAGGAAAATTTAAAAACCAAAAACAGGAGGTAACTACCATGGGAGTAGTATCAATGAAGCAGCTTCTTGAAGCTGGTGTGCATTTCGGTCACCAGACAAGAAGATGGAATCCAAAAATGGCACAGTACATTTTCACAGAAAGAAACGGCATCTACATTATCGATTTGCAGAAAACTGTTAAAAAGCTTGAAGAAGCTTATTTGTTTGTTCGCGAAGTTGCTGCAAACGGCGATTCTGTATTGTTTGTAGGAACAAAAAAGCAAGCAGGAGATTCTATTAAAGAAGAAGCTATCCGTGCTAATGCTAATTATGTTAGTGCTCGCTGGCTTGGCGGTATGATGACAAACTTCAAGACAATTCAGCGCAGAATAAAAAGACTTGAACAGCTAAATACAATGAAGGAAGATGGTACTTTTGACCTTCTCCCTAAAAAAGAAGTTATAAAGCTGAACCTTGAAATTGAAAAGCTTGAAAAATTCCTTGGCGGAATCAAGAATATGAAGAAGCTACCTGGAGCATTATTTGTTGTTGACCCTAAAAAAGAAAAAATTGCTGTATCAGAAGCTAAAAAGCTTGGTATTCCAGTAGTTGCTATTGTTGATACAAACTGTGACCCAGATGAAGTTGACTATGTTATCCCTGGAAACGATGATGCTATAAGAGCAGTTAAGCTTATTGCTGGCTGTATGGCAGATGCTATTATCGAAGGCAGACAAGGCGAACAGGTTGATAATAATGAAAAAGTTGCTGATGAAGCTGTTGCAGAATCAGCTGAATAGTTAAAATTTATGCCCGAACTAAACCCTCGGGCATATTCTAGAATATAGATGTGGAGGAATATTTAATGGCTAATATTACAGCAAAAGACGTTGCAGCTCTAAGAGAGCTTACCGGCGTTGGTATGATGGATTGTAAAAAAGCTCTTGTTGAGGCTGATGGAGACTCAGAAAAAGCTATTCAGATTCTTCGTGAAAAGGGTCTTGCTACACAGGCTAAAAAAGCTGGCAGAATTGCAGCTGAAGGACTTGTTGTTGCATATGTTGAAAACGGTGTAGGTACTGTTGTTGAAGTTAACTCTGAAACTGATTTTGTTGCTAACAATGAGCAATTTAAGGAGTTTGTAAATCTTGTTGCTAAAACTATTATTGATAGCAACCCTGCTGATGTTGATGCTTTATTAAAAACAACTTTAAGTGGTTCTTCTGTAACTGTTGAAGAAGGATTGCAGGAGCTGTTTTTGAAAATCAGAGAGAACATGCAAATTCGCCGTTTTGTTAGGATGGAAGGAATTCTTGTTCCTTATGTTCACGGTGGTGGAAAAATTGGTGTTCTTGTAAAGCTTGAATCTGATATTGATGCTAATAACGAGAAGCTATTCGAAGTAGGAAAAGACTGTGCTCTTCAGGTTGCTGCTATGAATCCATTGTACTTGAACAGAGAAGAAGTTCCTGCAAACGCTGTTGAGGAAGAAAAGAGAATAATGATGACTCAAATGGCTGAGGACCCAAAAATGGCTAACAAGCCAGAGCAGGTTCTTGCAAAAATTGTTGAAGGTAAGATAGGCAAGTATTATACAGAAAACTGCTTGGTTGAGCAATCATTTGTAAAAGATGGCGATATGTCTGTTAAGCAGTATGTTGACAGTGTTGCAAAATCACTTGGTGGTTCAATTAAAGTTACTGGATTTGTTCGTTTTGAAAAAGGCGAAGGTATTCAGAAAAAGGACGATAACTTTGCTGACGAAGTTGCTAACATGATTAAATAGTATTAAATATTGTTAAATAATTTGGGTGATAGCTTTGCTGTCACCTTTTTATTTGACTAAAATTGTTGTTATATGTATAATAATCATATCTTTTAATGAAAGGTTTGACGACAAAATGCAAGAAAATCAGTTTTATGCAATGCTATCAAGAATGAAATATATTAACAGATGGGGTCTAATGCGTAACGTAATATCTGAGAATATTTGTGAGCACAGCCTTGATGTTGCAATTATTGCTCATGCTCTTGGTATAATAAAAAATAAAAGATTTAACGGGAATGTTAACTGTGAACGGCTTGCTGTTCTCGCTATTTTTCATGATGCTACTGAGATAATAACGGGTGATTTGCCTACACCTGTAAAATATTACAGCAATGATATAAAAAATGCTTACAAAGAGGTTGAGGATGTAGCAAAAAAAACCTTATTATCATATCTGCCTGATGATTTAAGCAATGAATATTCTAATCTGCTTTATAAAGATAAGGACGATGAATATCTGTGGAGACTTGTTAAAGCCGCTGACCGATTTTCTGCGCTGATTAAATGCATTGAAGAACGACGGATGGGAAACAAGGATTTTGAAAAAGCAGAAGAAACAATAATAAAATCTTTATCAGAAATTGATTTGTCGGAAGTAAAGTGTTTTTTAGATGAATTTATTCCTGCATACGGATTAACCCTTGATGAACAGGCGTAGTATTCTTTGTATTCATTTATTTGAAATATAATTTACAACAAAATTTTACAAATATACTTGATTTTCCAAATATATAATTTCTGATTATATAAATATATATATAGATAATTTTTTATTATAAAAAATGACAAATATCCTCTTGTAATGATGATGAAAATGTAGTAAAGTTATCAAGGCGCTTATTTTATTTAAAAACGGAGGATATTTAATGCAAAATAATTATGATATAGCTATTATTGGCGGGGGAATTGGCGGTATAATGACTGCTTATCGCCTTATAGAAAATAATCCTGAACTTAAAATTGTTATGTTTGAAAAAGGCAATCAATTAGATAACAGGCAATGCCCTATACTGACAAAAAAGGTTAGCTCATGTATCAGATGCAAATCATGTGCAATTATGGAGGGTATGGCGGGAGCAGGTGCTTTTTCTGACGGTAAATATGTAATTACAACAGAATACGGTGGATGGTTAACTGATTTCCTACCTGAAAATGTGGTTATCGATTATATAGAACAAGCTGATAAAATTCTTGTAAATCACGGTGCAACAACTGAACGTTTTTCTCCTGACAATGAACTTAAAAAGCTGTGCCTTCAAAACGGTTTGCATATGCAGCAGGCACAGGTTAAGCATCTTGGAACAGATTCAAACTATGCTACTATGTTAAAGGTTATTGAAAGCATTTCTGACAAATGTGAAATCAAAACAAATACTGAGGTAATCGGTGTTGATAAAGACAATAAGGTTATCACCTTTAAAACAAAGGACACTACCGATTCAGTTATTGCTGAAAAAATTGTTTTCGCAGTTGGAAGAGCGGGAAGCAAATTTCTTCAAAAATGGTGCAAGGAAAACAAAATTGAATTATCAAATAATCAGGTAGATGTTGGCGTTCGTGTTGAGCTCCCCGCAATAATTTGGGAGGATTTTGCAAAAAGGATTTATGAGCCTAAAATATGGTATTCAAGCGAACAATATGGTGATATGACGAGAATGTTCTGCTTTAATGACAGGGGAAGTGTTGTTACAGAAAACACTGATGGGGTAATTACTGTAAATGGTCACTCTTATCGCGGCGAAGAAAAGAAAACAAAGAACTCAAACTTTGCTTTATTATCAACTCAGAAATTTACAACTCCTTTCAAAGAACCTATTGAATACGCAAGACACGTTGCACAGCTTGCCAATCTGCTAAGTGGTGATGGAATTTTAGTTCAGCGATTCGGGGATTTAATACATGGAAGAAGAACAACAGATGAGCGTTTAAAGCGTTCAACTACTGTTCCTACGTTGAATGCAGTTCCTGGTGATTTAAGCTTATGCTTACCAAAGCGTCAGCTTGACAATATTATCGAAACAATCTATGCTTTGGATAAAATTGCGCCAGGTACAGCAAACTATGATACTCTTCTTTATGGAATTGAGTGTAAGTATTATTCTGCACGCCCTGTCGCAACAGAGTTTGAAATTGATGGCTGCCAGGGAATTTATGCAATAGGTGATGGCGCAGGCTATACACGCTCGCTTGCACAGGCAGCAGCTAACGGATTATTTGTTGCTGATAAAATATTGAATTAATAATCACTACAATTTTAATTTAAATTAAAGCACGTATTCACGGGGGGCTTTGCGGTAGCCCCCACACCCCTTCGCATGAAATATCGTAGTTATTCGACACTCTGAGCAATAGTTAAACATTCATGTTTTCATATTTTATCAATATGATTTGAGAAATATATTAATAAATTCAAATATTTACAATTATTTGTGTTGACAAATTTATCAATTAATAGTATATTATATAAGTAAATTCAATTTAGGAGAATAATATGATTTCACTATCTCTTGCAATCAGCTTTACATTCTTTTTTAGCTTGAGCTTTTATTTTGGCTTCAAGTTTTTTTGGCGTGTTAAAAGCTGCATTACTAAATTTGCAAGTATAGTATAATTTTGATAAACTTGTATAATTTAAGTTCGTAGCTTTTTTAAAAAAGAGTTACGAGCTTTTTTATTATATTTCACAGTGTGAACAATATATTTGGAGGGTTATTTGAATGATAGTTATTTTAAAGCAACAAACAAACGGAGAACAAATTGATGAAATGGTTAAATGGTTGTCATCTTTTGATGTTAAGGTGAACCTTGTTCAGGGAACACAAAAAACAATACTTGGACTTATAGGTGACACAACGAAAATCGATATTGAAAGCGTTAAGGCTAAGGATATTGTTGAAAATGTTCAGCGTATTCAAGAGCCTTATAAGAATGCCAACAGAAAATTTCATCCTGATGATACAATTATTGAGGTTGAAGGAAGACAAATAGGTGGCAATAGCTTTAATGTTATTGCAGGGCCTTGCTCTGTTGAAAGTGAGGAGCAGATTATTACAACGGCGAAAGCTGTTAAAAATGCTGGGGCAACAATGCTAAGGGGGGGTGCATTTAAACCTCGCACATCGCCATATGCTTTCCAGGGACTAAGGGCTGATGGAATTGAGCTTTTGCTTGCTGCGAAAAAAGAGACTGGCCTGCCAATAGTAACAGAAATTATGTCGCTTTCCCATATTGATTTATTTGCCGATGTTGATATAATTCAGGTAGGAGCAAGAAATATGCAGAATTTTGAGCTTTTGAAAGAACTCGGGCATTCAAAAAAGCCGATTCTGTTAAAAAGAGGTCTTGCAAATACTCTTGAAGAATTGTTAATGTCAGCTGAATATATTACTGCGGGCGGAAATCAAAATATTATCCTGTGTGAAAGAGGAATAAGAACTTTTGAGCCAAAAACAAGGAACACACTTGATATATCAGCTATTCCACTGCTAAAACAGCTTTCACATTTTCCAGTAGTGGTTGACCCAAGCCACGCTGCCGGTATCACAACTTTGGTTGAGCCACTTTCGCTTGCTTCAATCGCTTGCGGTGCTGATGGCTTGATTATTGAAGTTCATAATGACCCTAAAAACGCTTTATCAGATGGTGCACAGTCCCTTACTCCTGAAAGCTTTGAAAAGATTATGGCAAAAATTAAAGCACAAGCCACTTTTTCTGGAAAAGTTTTATAATAATTGAAAGGCAGTATTTTTATGCAGATTATTGAACTAAAAGCTTCCACAAGCTATAAGGTTTATGTAGGAAGTGGTAATCTTAATAATTGTGGCGAAATTATTAGTTCTGTCAGGCAGTTTAAAAGAGCAGTTATTGTAACTGATGATATTGTTTCGGGGCTATATTCTGAAACTGTTAAAAATTCACTTAAAAACAGTGGTATAAGCGTTGATGTTTTTGTTTTTAAAAATGGTGAGGAATCAAAATCACACACTGTATTAACTGAAATTTATAATTTTTTGACGGAAAAGGGTGTAACACGAACAGATTTGATAGTTGCCTTGGGTGGTGGAGTTGTTGGTGATATAACTGGTTATGCTGCCGCCACATATTTAAGGGGAATTGATGTTGTGCATATTCCAACAACTCTTTTATCACAAACAGATTCCTCAATTGGTGGGAAAACAGCTGTCAATATCGCAGCAGGGAAGAATCTCGTCGGAGCCTTTAAACAGCCTTTATGTGTTATTTCGGATACTGATACAATTTCAACCTTATCTGAGGAAATATATGCTGACGGTATGTCTGAAATTATTAAATACGGAATGATTAAGAGTAAAGAGCTTTTTGATATATTGTCAGCCGGATTTGATTTAGAAAAAACCGAAGATATTATCGCTCGGTGCATCAATATTAAAAAACAGGTTGTTGAGCAGGATGAATTTGATAAGGGCGAAAGAATGTTATTGAATTTTGGCCACACACTTGGTCATTCTATTGAAAAACACTATAATTTTACAGGGATTTCACACGGAAGAGCAGTTTCAATCGGTATGATGATTATGTCTGAATTTTGCGAAAAATCTGGTTTGTCAGCTGCCGGAACAACTAATCTTTTAAAAGAATGCCTTGAAAAATATAATTTGCCCACAAAAATTGATGTGCCAATATCAAAACTAATAAAAGCCTGTTTGAATGATAAAAAAATGGAAAGCGATAAGATAAATATTATCATTTGTTCTGAAATAGGGAAAAGTAGAATTTTAAAGCTTTCGATACCTGAATTTTATAAACTTATGGAGTTAGATTATGTATAATGTTGAAATCACCCCTAATGAATTGTGTGGAGAAATCATAGCTCCGCCTTCAAAAAGCATGGCTCACAGGCTATTGATTGGCGCCGCTTTAGCAAAAGGGGAATCAACAATCAGCGGTTTGTCTTTTTCAAAGGATATCATTGCAACAATTGATGCCTTAAAAGCTTTGGGTGCAAAAATTCATATTAAAAATGACATTGCTGTAATTGAGGGAATTAATAAATCGGCTGAAAAATCAGATATTTTTTGTAATGAGTCTGGTTCTAC
>QKDG01000206.1 GCA_003246805.1 Clostridia bacterium
TCATTATATTACCGAAAAGCTTGAGGATAAGGAGCGTTATCAGACAGTTTATTCAAAGGAGCTTGGCTCGGCAGCAGCACCAACGGCTGGTTTGCATTTTACAACGCAAATGCTTGAAGATATCAGGGCTATTGGCGTTAATATTGCATATGTCACTTTACACGTTGGTCTGGGGACCTTCCGCCCTGTGAAGGCTGATGAAATCACCGAGCATCAGATGCATTCCGAGCATTATTATATGCCAAAAGAAACAGCAGGCCTTATAAACAAAACAAAATCAGAGGGTGGCAGGGTAATAGCAGTGGGGACAACCTCCTGCCGGACTCTTGAAAGCGTCGCAACCTTCAACAACGGAGTTGTAGAGGAAAAAGAGGGATATACTGATATTTTTATTTATCCTGGTTATGAATTCAAGGTAATTGATGGGCTTCTGACTAACTTTCATCTGCCAGAAAGCACGCTGATTATGCTTGTCAGTGCTTTTATGGGCTATGAAAACACAATGAATGCATATAAAACAGCGGTTAAAGAAAAATATCGTTTTTTCAGCTTCGGCGATGCAATGCTTATAATATAATAATGGGAGAATCAAATGTATAAATTATTGAAACAAGAGGGAACAGCAAGACGTGGGGAATTTAAAACAGTTCACGGAACAATACAAACCCCCTGAACAGCGGCGGCTATAAAAGGGGGAATTTCCTCAGTTGACCTTGTTCGCCTTAAATGCCAGGTTGAGCTTTGCAACACCTATCATCTACATTTACGACCAGGGGACGAAACAATATACAAGCTGGGTGGCTTGCATAAATTTATGAACTGGCAACGCCCTATTTTGACGGATAGCGGTGGATTTCAGGTATTTTCTTTGTCCACCTTGCGTAAAATTAAGGAAGAAGGTGTTTATTTCAGCTCACATATTGATGGCAAAAAGATTTTCATGGGGCCTGAGGAGAGTATGCAGATTCAATCAAACCTAGCGTCAACAATAGCAATGGCTTTTGATGAATGTGTAGAAAATCCAAGCACTCACGAGTATTCAAGGCTATCGTGTGAAAGAACAACAAGATGGTTAAAGCGCTGCAAAGCTGAAATGACCAGGCTTAATCAGCTTGAAACGACAATAAACAAAAACCAGATGCTTTTTGGAATAAATCAGGGCTGTGTTTATGATGATTTAAGAATAGAGCATATGAAGGAAATCGCAGAGCTTGATATGGATGGCTTTGCAATAGGGGGGCTTGCTGTTGGTGAGCCAACCGAGGTTATGTATCATATAATTGAACAGGTTGAGCCTTTTATGCCAAAGGAAAAACCACGCTATCTAATGGGAGTAGGCACCCCGACGAATATAGTCGAGGCAGTTTATCGTGGAGTTGACCTTTTTGACTGCGTTATGCCAACAAGAAATGCCCGCCATGCAACAGTTTTTACATGGAAGGGAATTCTGCACGCAACAAACGCGAAATATCAGCTTGATGATAGCCCGCTAGACAACGAGTGTGAATGTGATACCTGTAAAAACTTCTCAAAAGCATATATCAGGCACCTATTCAAAGCAAATGAGCAGCTTGCAGGGAGATTATGTGTTGAGCATAACTTATATTTCTATAACACTTTGATGGAAAAAATCAGAGAAGCACTTGACACCGGCACCTTCAATGAGTTTAGGAACAAATACTCGCCATTGTTGGCAACTAAATTATAGATAGAGGAAAATAAATGGGGCAAATAGAATTATTATTGTTGGCAATAGGATTGTCAGCAGATGCTTTTGCTGTTTCTGTAACGAACGGAATGTGCACAAAGGATATAAGGCTTGGATGGAATTTTGCAATAGCACTAACTTTTGGATTATTTCAGGGTGTTATGCCAGTTATAGGCTATGCACTTGGCAATAATTTCTTACAATATATAACAATGTATGACCACTATATTGCTCTTGCTCTGCTTGGGTTTATCGGTGGCAAAATGCTTATCGATGGGATTAAAGGCAAAGACGATGGGGAAGCTTGCAAAATCATTGAGATGTCTTTTGGTGCATTAATGGTTCAGGGGCTGGCAACAAGCATTGATGCCCTTGCTGTTGGAGTAAGCTTTGTTGCAATGAGCGTTAATATTGTAATTGCTGCCACGGTTATTTGTTTCGTAACATTCATTATTAGCTTTATAGGTGTAAAAATCGGGAAGAAGTTTGGTTCGTTGCTTAGCAATAAGGCTGAAATTTTTGGCGGGCTTATTCTTATAGGAATTGGTATAAGAATATTTATTGAGCATACATTTTTTTGAATATAATTTGCTTTTTTTTATTAATATATGATATAATAAATAATATTTAGATTTTGAAAGTGAGATAATAAATGATTAGGCTGGCAGTTTTTGATTTAGATGGAACATTAATAAATTCAATAGAAGATATTGCAGCGGCAGCGAATTATGCTTTGATAAAATGCGGATTTGGCACTTATAAGGTTAGTGAATACAATTATTTTGTTGGCAACGGTTTATCGCGATTATTATATAGAATTATCCCAGAAAAAAGCCGGGATGAAGAAACTATTTTGATGATAAAGGAGTTTTTTAGTGATTATTACACAAAGAATTCTTGTGTAAAAACCTATATTTATAATGGTATAAGCAACTTGCTTAAAGAATTAAGCGCTAATGGCATAAAGCTTGCAGTTGCTTCAAACAAGCCTGATAATTTTACAAAAGAAATAGTTAAAAAGCTATTTGGTGAAAAAGATCCTTGGCAACAGATTGGGAGCCCCCCATAAGCCTGACCCGCGAATTGTAAACGATATTATGCGGATATTGAAGGTAGAAAGCCATGAAACAGTAATAATTGGTGATACCGATATTGATATACTGACGGGGAAAAACGCCGGTACGAAAACAATTGGCTGCGAATGGGGATTCCGTGATTTAAAAGAGCTTGAGGCTGCCGGAGCAGATTTTATCGCAAGCAGGCCCGAAGATATAATAGACTTTATTAATAACTTATAAAGGAGAATTTTTATGAAGTATAACATTAAAGAAGTTGCAGAAAGGCTAAAAGGATTAAGGCAAGACTTAAATTTGACAGTTTTAGAATTTGCCTCAAAAACCGGTGTTTCTGCTGAGGATTATCAGCTTATTGAAAATGGCGAAAAGGATTTTTCTATTACTTTTTTGTACAAATGCTCCGAGATTTTTGATATTGAGCTTATCGAGCTTTTAACAGGAACCTCCCCTAAGCTTTCTACCTATTCAGTGGTAAAAAAAGATATGGGGCTGCCAATTGAAAGGCGTGAGAATTTTGCGTATGCGCATCTGGCATATTTGTTCAAGGATAAAAATATCGAGCCGCTATTGGTAAAAGCACCTTTTGACGAGTCTGCACAGAACAAGCCTATAGCTTTGTCAGTGCATGATGGCCAGGAGTTCGACTATATTTTAAAAGGCAGCCTGAAATTCGTTATAGGCGAACATACTGAAATTTTGTCAGCAGGTGATTCTGTATACTATAATTCAAATACACCACACGGAATGATAGCCGTTGACAATGAGGAATGTGAATTTTTAGCTGTATTAATAAAGAAATAGGGGAGTTTTAAATATGAAGGATTTGCACAAAAAATACTGCATTGAAAAATATGATGAAAATGGACATATCTGTGATTTTAAGCTGAATTATACCGACAATTTTAATTTTGCTTTTGATGTTATCGACGTTATCGGAAAAAACGAGCCTGATAGAAGAGCACTTTTATGGATTAATGAGGAGGGTGAGGAGCATAGCTTTACTTATTCTGATTTAATGAAAAATAGCAATCAGGTTGCAAATATGTTTCTCGCTCACGGAGTAAAAAAAGGCGATAAGGTTGTTTGTGTATTAAAAAGGCATTATCAGTTCTGGTTTGTTGCTATTGCATTGTGTAAAATCGGCGCAATTTTAATTCCCGCAACTAATCAGCTGATGGTCAAGGATTATGTTTATCGATTTGAGAGTGCTGGCGTTACATTTGTTGTAGCAACAGCAGATGGCGAGGTAACCTCGCATATTGAAGAATCTATTACTAAATATACTAATATTAAAGAAAAATACATTGTTCGTGGCGAAAGGGACGGCTGGGTTTCATTCGATAGTGAATTTTCAAAATATCCTGATACTCTTGACAGAATTGAAAACAGTATCAATGACGAAATGCTGTTGTATTTTACATCAGGAACAACAGGATATCCAAAAATGGTTATGCATACCTATGCTTATCCGATAGCACATATTCTAACAGCAAAGCACTGGCATAATTTAAAGGATGACAGCCTTCATCTTACAATATCTGAAACAGGCTGGGCAAAAAGCATGTGGGGAAAAATGTATGGGCAGTTTTTCCTTGGATGCACAGTTTTTGTATATGACTTCAATCGATTTGACCCTAAGGATATGCTCACAAAAATACAGGATTATAAAATTACTTCCTTTTGTGCTCCGCCAACAATGTATCGCTTTTTTATAAAAGAGGGTATCGAGAATTATGATTTATCAAATTTAAAATATTCTACAATAGCTGGCGAGGCTTTGAATCCTGAGGTTTACAATAAATTCCTTGAATATACTGGCTTAAAGCTGATGGAAGGCTTCGGCCAGACAGAAACAGTAATTCTTGTTGCAAATATGCCGGGAATGGAGCCAAAGCCTGGTTCTATGGGCAAGCCAATGCCACTTTTTAATGTTGATATTGTTGATGAAAACAATAATTCAGTAGCTGTTGGTGAAGTTGGTGAAATTGTAATCAGGACACAAGGCAGAAATCAGCAGGGAATGTTCAAGGGCTATTATAATAACGAAGAAGCAACCTCAAATGTTTGGAACAA
>QKDG01000143.1 GCA_003246805.1 Clostridia bacterium
ATCCGCCCATCAGGAACAGAGCCAAAAATAAAGGCATACTACACTACAATAGGTTCAGCAATGGATGAGGCAAAGGCTTTACAGGCTAAAATAGCTGACAATTTCAAATCTATTTTAGGCTTCTGATTAAATATTATTACAAACAATAAAGCTTACCCGAGCAATGTAAGTTCAGAATGTCGAATAACTAAAATTTTTTATGCGAAGGGGTACGGGGGCGACTGCAAAAGCCTGGTAAATACGTGTTTAAATTTTTAGTGAAAATTAGAAATGGACTTCTTCTGCAAGCATAAAGCTTACCCAAAAAGGTAAGCTTTATGCTTTTTTTATCCACAACACGCTTAACAGCGAGTTTTTTTGTGTCATTTTTCTGATTTTGGTTATATTATATAATAGCTAATTTATATAACGAGGTGTGAAAGAATGAACAGTTTATCCCTTGAAGAAACACGAAAAAACTTTGGGGCAGAGAAATTACATAAGAGCTTTGAGTATTCATTAAAAACAAATCGAAATTTTGCAATAAATCAGGTCAACGACAAGTCATTGAGCTTTTCAACTTTTTTCCTGATTATCCCTTTGATTGAAAAATACAATATTGCAAATATGTTGAATATCAAAAACAAAATTGCCCTTAAAACCTACTCTCAGCTTTTTGGAAAAAAACAGGTGTTTATAGAATTTGACAAGGAAAAAGAAATCAGCGTTTTAAAATGGATTATTGAAAGTGCTTCCTATGATGATGGAATTGACGACGACTATGACAGACTAATTGACTATGCCACAGCAAAGCTTATTGATGAATACCATGATGATGAAGCACTGAATTCTGCCATAAATCTTTCTTTTTTAAGGAATTCAAAGGGCGAATACAATCATGACTTATTATGGGCTATCTTTAAATCGGGTAACCCAGAAATATTCAAACTTATTGCTAAGCATCTTAACTCAATGAATAACAAGGAAGCCGATTTTTCGAAAGATTTACTGATAAACGCTACCAACGGTGAAATTACCGAGAATGATGTTTCTTCTTTTGAAAACTATCTTGTATGGATTGACGAAAACCAACCTTACATGTATTCAACTGGTGATGGCTACAATATGTCAAGCTCGCCTGATTTTTACAAAATTGATTCTGCATTAAAAAATTATGAAAAACACAAGGCACAGATACCCGAATCAAAAAAACCACCTAAAGAAATTGACAAAAACTATATTGATGAATTTTTAAACGCCGATAAAAGCATAGATTCTTCAATACACAATTATTCTGACCTTATGTTTAAAACTGATAAAAGTAAATGGAAAGAACCAAAGGTGATTAACCCTTATAAAAATATAAAATCAGAAAATCAGATTAAGGAGGTTTAAGATGATTCAACTATTACAACAATCTGGTGATATATCCAGCATCTTGAATGAGTATCCACAAGAAAGCATGGAATTTAAAATCATAGACAAAATGAATAAAAGCGAAAAAAAATATCGCTTTCAGAACAAAGAGCATTTAAAATTTGAGGTTGATTTAAGGGACGAAATCATAAAAAGCTCCGTTGCTTTATTTAAAAGCCATATGGACTTTGCTGTTTTCAGGAAAACAAGGGGAAATCCACAATACTGGGAGCGACTGGGCAACGGTGGATTAAAGCTTAAAAACGGAGTAAAGGCAAGCGAAGCTATATCCGATATTTTCTCAAACGGAAGAATGTATGCAACAGAATGTGCAACAGCAATGGTTATTGTTTATTATATGGCTATATTGCAGGTTTTCCCACAGGAGCTATTCGATAAAGTCTTCGATAATATTACCCTTATGAACTGGCATTATCTTGACAGAAATATATCAGAGGCAGGTATGCTTAATGAAAAATCTGATGAATTGCCAGGAGACAGAAGATATTTTAAAAACCCAGATGTCGATTTAACAACCCCTGAGTGGCAGGGCGAAAATGTAATCGACCTTGGAAACGGGACGTTTTATGGACACGGCATAGGAATACATAATTCTCAGACAATAATAAATGCTTTGAATGAAAACAGAAAAGAAGGCTCAACCACCTCAGCTTATTTAATGGAATATGCGGGGAACTTAGATTACAAAAAGCTTTTTAAAATTCTTATAGATTATAATCAGGAGGATGCAGAAATTCCTGCTTAACAATTATATGTATGGGAGCATTTGCTCCCATTATTAGCTTTTGCCTGGATTTATAAGCGAGATAGGGTCGATAAACTTGCCGTTTTCAGTGATTTCAAAATGAAGATGTGAAGGGTCAGAAAGCTCTGACACTGCCGAATCTCCTATTGCGCCCAACACTGTTCCTGCGCTGACTATGTCACCTTCTTTTACTGTCAAAGTTTTGTTGAGATTACAATATCTTGCAACAATTCCGTTGCCGTGGTCGATTGTAACGCATGTTCCTAACAATGCGTCCTCTTTAACTTCCTTTACAGTGCCGTTTGAAATTGATTTTACCTGAGCGCCAAGTTCGCCCTTGATGTCAGCTCCGTTGTGTGTTGACCATATTCCTGTTGTCGTGGATTTTACTGGCAAACCGTTGCTGAACGGATTGATTATTTCACCGTTAAGTGGCATAATCATCAGCTCCTTTTGCGTTTCTGTGTCAACAGCTGTGCTATCCTTTGGTACGTCATTTTGCGTTTTGTTTGCATTTGTAAAATCCCAGGATTCATCAGAGGATGTTGCAGGAGTAGAAATAGACGGAGCCTTGCTTAAATTGTTCAGAGTCTGACTATAAGCAACATATCCAGCAACAACAACTGCAATCAAGCTGAAGCACAAAGCAATGTAAAATCCTTTTCCTGTCAGGATGCTTTTCACTTTAGAGTTGCTAAAATTGATTTTCTTCATATAACTCCTTTTCTCCGACGGGGCTATTTGAATACCTTATTATTTTGTCGGCTGATAATAAGGGAAAGAATATTATATAATGCCCTCCGGAGTTATTTTTGACATAATTTACAAATTTATTCTTTTTATTTAAAATTATTTACCATAATTCTGAACTTATATTTTGTCCATTACATACTATAAAGTAGTATTAAAGTCCATATCTGGGGCTTTTATTAGATAGTTACATTTAAATGACACACTTATTTTTGGGGGTTTGCCTTTATGAATAAAAAAACCGTTTTCTTAGTAGCGGGAGGAGATTTGCGACAGACTTATCTTGCAAAAAGCCTTTCTGCAAATTCAAAAGTATATTCAATAGGACTGGATAAAAAAATTACAGATAAAAAAATTATCCCCTTGAATTCCTTAGAAGATTTAAAGGAAAAAGTCAATTACGTTATTATGCCCTTGCCAGTAACAAATGACGGAGTAAATATAAATATGCCGTTTTTTGATGAAAAAATTTCTCTATACTCAGTTATCCCTTATCTTGATCATAATGCTGTAATTTTTGGGGGGAAGGTAGGTAAAGAGTCCGCTATTTTTACCTATAAGGGTTTTGAAGTAATTGATTATCTTGAAAGAGAGGAACTAAGCGTTCTGAATTCGGTTCCAACAAGCGAAGGTGCCATTCAGCTTGCGATGGAAGAGTTGCCCACAACCATATATGGCATGAATGTTCTGATAACCGGGTTTGGGCGTATTTCAAAGGTAATGATAAAAGCACTAATAGGGCTTGGTGCAAAGGTAACCATAACAGCAAGAAAATACTCGGATATTGCCTGGGCGAAAATTTATGGCTGCAGAGCGATACATATCAATGATATTGAAGCATTTCTGCCTGAATTTGATTTACTCTACAACACTATCCCCGCTGTTATTTTTGATGAACAAAGGCTTGCTCTGTTAAAAGAGAACTGCCTTGTAATTGACCTTGCCTCAAAGCCTGGTGGCGTTGATTTTGAAACAGCAAGGGAGCTAGGAATCAAGACTATCTGGGCATTATCACTACCCGGAAAGGTTGCCCCTATTACCTCTGGTGAAATAATTGCAGAAACAATTCAGAACATTTTATCCGAAAGAGGTGAACTATAATGCCCCTTGAAAATCTTACCGTAGGCTTTGCTGTCTGTGGCTCATTCTGCACCTTTGAAAAGGCATTCAAAACCGCTGAAGAGCTTGTTTCGCTCGGTTGCAATCTGATACCGATAATGTCATTCAATGCAAGAACATTGTCAACCAGATTTGGCAACGCTGATGACAATGCTGCGAAGTTAGAGAGCATATGCAATAATAAAATAATTTCTACAATTGAGGATGCCGAGCCGATAGGTCCAAAGAAAATGCTTGATGCACTTGTTGTGGCACCCTGCACAGGAAACACCCTTGCAAAGCTTGCCGCAGGAATAACGGATACTCCTGTTACAATGGCTGTAAAATCGCATATCAGGAATTCAAGGCCTGTTATAATAGCAATTTCAACAAATGACGCTCTTGCAAATTCTGCCAAGAATATCGGTGCGTTGCAAAACTACAAAAATTATTTCTTTGTTCCTTATAAACAGGATGACAGCAGCAGCAAGCCTAATTCTCTCATTGCTAAATACGAGCTTATTCCAGGAACAATAGCGTCAGCTTTAGAGGGCAAGCAGATTCAACCATTGCTTTACTGATTTTGCTTTTCACTAGTAAAATAGTATGTACTTTTTTTTGTTTTTGATATATAATTGTATTATTAAATGTGAGGTGAGTATATATGGATAGAATTATTACAATCAGCAGGGAATTCGGCAGTGGCGGGAAAGATATAGCCTCAATTCTGGGAAACAAGCTAAATATACCAGTTTATGATAAAAATCTTTTTACTCTTGCTGCTTCTCAAAGCGGAATAAGCGAGGATTTGTTTTATCAGCATGATGATAAAAAGCCGGACAGCTTTATTTATTCTCTTGCAATGGGTGCTTTCCCTATGGTTAACGGCAACACTATTTATCCTGATTTGCCTATGAATAATCAGGTTTTCCTTGCTTTACTTGAAACTATTAAATCTGTTTCAGATAAAGGCCCTTGTATTATTGTTGGTAGATGCGCTGACTATATACTTAAAGATATGTCTAATATTGTAAAAGTTTTTATCACTGCTGATTATGATTTTCGCCTTGCCAGAACAATGCAGATTGAAAACCTGCCAAAAAATAAAGCTGAGGAGCTTGTTAAGAAGATGGATAAAAACAGGGCTTCCCATTATAAATTCTATACAGATAACAAATGGGGTAGCGCAGAAAACTACGATTTATGTATCAACAGCAGCAAAATAGGTATCGAAAAAACTGCTGATATTATATCAGAATTTGTGCAAAGTGAATTTATATAAATAAAGAGGTTACCTGTTTTTTTCAGGTAACCTCATCTTGTAAAAAAGTCCTTTTCTACAATTTTATTATAAATTAAAGCAAGTATTTACGGGGGCTTTGCGGTCGCCCCCACACCCCTTTTCATCAAAAACCAAAGTTTTTCGACACTCTGAGAGATTATCAGTTTTTTCAGGTAACCTCATTTTGCGTTATTCTATATTTTCATCAAAGCCTGTTCAATATCGGCGATTATATCCTCAACATTTTCACATCCACATGAAAAACGTATAAGCCCTGGTGTAATACCACATGCAGCAAGCTGTTCATCTGTAAGCTGCCTGTGAGTAGAGCTTGCAGGATGAAGAACACATGTCCTTATGTCCGCAACATGAACAACAAGTGCGGCAAGCTTTAAACTGTCAATAAACTTTATTGAGTTTTCCCGTCCTCCCTTTATCTCAAATGACAATACCCCGCTGCAACCCTTTGGGAGATATTTTTTTGCAAGGGAATTATATTTATTACTTTCAAGTGTAGGATAATTAACAAAATCTATTTTATCAGATTTTTCAAGATAATGTGCTACCTTATCAGCATTCTGGCAATGTCGTTCAATACGTAGCGCAAGTGTTTCAAGCCCTAAGTTCAGCACCCATGCATCCTGTGCTGACGGATACACGCCAAAATCACGCATCAACTGCACCCTTGCTTTTACGATAAAGGCAGCTTTACCGAAATTCTCTGTATACCTTACCCCGTGATAAGATGCATCCGGCTCAGTCAGCCCCGGGAACTTCCCGCTTTTCTCCCAATCAAAATTACCGCTGTCAACAATTACTCCACCAACACATACGGCGTGACCATCCATATATTTTGTTGTGGAATGCACAACAATATCTGCTCCATATTCAAACGGGCGGCATAGAACGGGGGTTGCAAAGGTATTATCTATAATAAATGGTACTGAATTTTTATGTGCGATGTCCGCAAATTTTTGAATATCAAGAACATTAATTGCAGGATTTGCAATGGTTTCGCCAAAAACTGCTTTTGTGTTTGGTCTGAATGACTTTTGAATTTCTTCCTCTGATGAATCAGCGTCAACAAATGTTACATCTATCCCGAAATTCTTTAAAGTCACTGCAAACAGATTTACTGTACCGCCATAAATTGCTGATGTGCTTATAAAATGGTCACCACTTTTTAAAATGTTCATTATAGCAATAAGGTTGGCAGCCTGGCCGGACGCTGTGCACAACGCACCTACGCCACCCTCTAATGCTGCAATTTTTTCTTCAACAAAGGCAACTGTCGGGTTTGATATTCTTGAATACATATGCCCGTTTTCGGTTAAATCAAACAAGGCTGCGACCTGTTTTGTTGAGTTGTATTTGTATGTTGTGCTCTGATAAATCGGGAGTGTCCTCGCCTCGCCATTCTGTGGTTTATATCCTTCATGAAGGCACTGTGTCTCTATATTCATTTTCAGACCTCTTTTTTCATTTTATTTGTAGGAAGTATAGCATTATTTCTATTGGCTGTCAAGCAATTAAGAATAAAAATGCAAACTTAGCTTATCAAAATTAATATATATTAAATTTTTTATAATACAATTCTTTATTAATATTCAAGTCACATTTATCTGTGCATTTAATGGTAAAATGATTAATAAACTTACAATGTGAAGGATGATAACAATGGAACAGCTTGGCATTAGTAAACTTGATTTAAAACGACAAAACAGAATGCAGATTTTAAAAATATTAAAGCAAAAAGGCCCTACTTCACGAATTGACATTGCAGGCACACTTGAGCTTACAAGAGCAGCTGTTACGATTATAACAAACGAGCTGATTGAACAGGGTATTATTACCGAGGTCGGTGAATACAAACAGCACGCCGACGAAATTCATAGAGGAAGAAAAAAAATTCTTCTAGACATCAACGAGTGCCACAAATTTGCAGTTGGTATAAGTATTGAACAGTCAATGGTATGGATAGGTTTATCCACTTTATGTGGTGCTGTTTTAGATAAGAAAAAGCTTGCAATAAATAAGGAAACCAGCTTTGAAAGCATCTTAGATTTTATAAAAAACTCTTTAAATAGTATTATCTCAAACAATTGTCTTTCTTTAAGCAGTATCCTCGGGGTTGGGGTTGCTGTTATGCCTTCAAGATACGCTCTTATGAAGATTGATGTTGTTAACAAAATTGCAGTTTTTGGCTCTCTTAAAAAAATCCTCGAAAAGGAACTTAAACTGAATGTTGTTGTTGATAATTATTCAAAGGGTGCTGCTATGGCAAACATTGATTTTCAGCCTGTAAAAGACCCGAACAGATATAATATCGCATTTTTGCAATACGGCAGCAGTTTTAATTTTGTTGTTACACAACTGAATGACCCTATTAAGTCTTATGACAACAGAACTGACTTTGTTGATAAAATGATAATAAACCCTTGCTCAAAAGATGAAACAGCGTTGAATAATTGTGGCAGAGTAGTTTCTGAGATTTCTTCTGTTGCGTTAATGAACAAAGCTGCACCTGTTTTTAATATAACCTCTACCCCTTTTGCTTTTGAAAAAACAAAGGGCAATATAAATGAACTATCTCGTTCAATGCTTTTTGATGCTGTAAATCATGGCGATAAAGCTTTTGAGAGTATCTACAACGAGCATATGAGATTATTGTCGGTTCTTATAAACAACCTTGTTTATTCAACAAACCCACAAAAGCTGGTGCTGCACGACTTTGATTTTTCTGAAATTGAATATTTATATTTCAAAGAAATCCTTGAATCAGTTGCTGGCGCAAATATAGCTAATCTCATTAACATCAGTATCCTTGAAGATAAGAACAAATTTTTAGCTGGTGCCGCAATAGTAATAAGAGAATTGTTCTTTTTGCGTGGTGGCTTTGCTGTTTAGATAATTTGATTTTTGTTTTTTATTTTTAAATATTATAAAGAAAAAAGCCTCGTTTATTTTAACGAGGCTTTACATATTGTATTATCAAATATTATTCTACTTATTGTCTAAATATCTCGAATAAATGTCACTTTTGCAAAATTGCGATATCTTTGCTATTTCCTTACAGGCATCTGCAGCACGCATTCCCTTTTCAACAAGGTCATTCACCTTTAAAACTGCTGCTTCTATTGATAATTCTTCTATAACCTCATTTTCAGCACCTTCAATTACAAGAACAAATTCACCTTTTGGATTGTTAGCCTGTGAGATAGTTGTTTTCATTACTGTTTCGTGCAGCTTTGTAAGCTCACGGCATAGTGAGATTTTTCGATCCCCCAAATATGTTAGCATATCTTTTAGGGTTGGAAGTAGCTTGTGTGGTGCCTCATAAAAAATCAGTGTTCTTGAATCGCTGGCAACCTGTGCAAGATGCTCAAACCTGTTTCTTTTTGTAGTAGATAAAAAGCCTTCAAAAGAAAATCTTGAGGTTGAAAGCCCACTGATAGCCAGCGCCGAAATCACAGCACTCGGCCCGGGCACAACGTTTACAGGAACATTATTTTCATAACAAAGCCTGACTAAATCCTCGCCAGGGTCAGAAATACATGGCATTCCTGCATCCGTAACAACAGCACAGCTTTCCCCTGCCTGCAATTTTTCTAATATATGCTCACCGCTTGCTTTTGCATTGTGCTCATAATAGCTTACAAGCGGTTTTTTT
>QKDG01000041.1 GCA_003246805.1 Clostridia bacterium
TTTTGTGCGAAGGGGTACGGGGGCGACCGCAAAGCCACCGAAAAAATAACTTTTATCTATTTTATATTTTTTAAAAATGTATCACACAAGCTATTCAAACAACACACCTGGCATAATTCTCCCCTTGCTTTGCAAACCTCACGCCCATGTTCTACTATACAGTGGCAGAATCTCGCTGAATTTTCTGGCGGGATTATTTTTTTTAAGCCTTGCTCTACCTTAACAGGTTCTTTATTTTTCGTCAGCCCTAATCTATTTGAAATTCTTATACAATGTGTATCAGTGACAATTGCAGGCTTATTGAATATATCGCCCATTATCAGATTTGCAGTTTTTCGCCCTATTCCTGATAACGTGATAAGCTCCTCAATGGTTGACGGCAAAGCTGAATTAAAATTGGTGATAAGCTGTGAGGACATTTCTATTATGCTTTTTGCTTTTGTTCTATAAAGGCCACAAGGCCTTATAATTTCTTCAAGCTCAATTATATCTGCCGTGGCAAAGTCATCAAGCGATTTATATTTTTCAAAAAGCTCTTTTGTTACAATATTCACACGCTTATCAGTGCATTGTGCTGAAAGCCTGCCCGCTATAAGCAGCTCATAGTCATTTGTATAATCAAGCGAGCAAACAGCATCTGGGTATTCTTCTATGAGGATTTTAGTTATTTGCATAGCTTTTTCCTTTTTAGTCATCTTCAACACCTGCTTTCAAACTTTTTTAAAAGTATAACATTAAAAATTTGCTATATCAATATTTTTTTAATTCAATAGCGTGAAAAAACATATTATTTATTCTTATTTGCTCAGGGTTATAGCAAAAAGCCCCCGAAATATATTTCAATCAAATTAGTAAATTTTTTATGCGAAGGGGTATGGGGGCGACCGTAAAGCCACCGAAATATTTTTTAATCAAATTAGTATTTTTATGCGAAGGGGTGCGGGGGCGACCGCAAAGCCCCCGAAAATATAACTTTAAATTTGTAATCATAATTATAAAATAGCTTTTTCATTTATCTGCACTAACAAGATATTAATAAAAATTTTTGTTGTTAATTTGTAATAATTATGGTATTATTATATTATTATATTTGAAAGGACAGAGCTATGAAGATTTTCAGAAACATTATTTTTATATTATCAGGCGTATTATTGAGCTTTGGGATTATTTCACTATCTAAAACTAAATATTATAATGGTTCTTTTAAAATTAGCACAGCGGAATAATCTGTTTATCTCTTGCACATATAATCTGCTCAAATGAAAGGATTTTTTAGAATGAAACTTGGTATGGTTGGTCTTCCTAATGTTGGAAAGAGTACACTTTTTAATGCTTTGACAAATGCTGGTGCTCAATCTGCGAACTACCCGTTCTGCACTATTGAGCCTAATGTTGGCATTGTTTCGGTTCCTGACGAAAGGCTTAATGAGCTTGCAAAAATGTATAACCCTGATAAATTTACACCTGCAACTCTTGAATTCGTCGATATTGCAGGGCTTGTTAAGGGCGCCTCAAAGGGAGAGGGGCTTGGTAATAAGTTCTTGGCAAATATCAGGGAGGTTGACGCTATTGTTCATGTTGTGCGTTGCTTTGAAGATATTGATATAATTCATGTTGACGGTGAAATCAATCCTGCAAGGGATATTGAAACTATTAATCTTGAACTCGTTTTTTCTGACATTGAGATGCTCGACCGCAGAATAGACAGAAGCAAGAAGCTTGCTAAGGGCGATAAAAAGTTTTTGGGTGAGGTTGAGTTTTTAGAAAGACTTAAATCACATCTTGAAGAAGGTAAGCCAGCAAGAAGCTTTGATTTTTCAGAAGACGAGCTTGATGCAATAAAAACTACTCCCCTTTTATCTAACAAGCCTGTAATTTACGCTGCGAACCTATGTGAAGATGATTTTAAAAACAACATAGATAACAACAGGCATTATAAGACGGTTTGTGAAATAGCCAAAGAAGAAAATGCTGCTGTTCTGCCGATTTGTGCACAGATTGAAGCTGAAATCTCTGATATGGAGGATGAGGATAAGGAGATGTTCCTTTCTGAGCTCGGGCTTGAAATATCAGGGCTTAACAGAATTATTAAGGAAGGCTATGCATTGTTGGGATTAATCTCATATCTGACTGCCGGTGTACAGGAAGTCAGGGCATGGACAATAACAAAAGGCACAAAAGCACCACAGGCAGCCGGTAAAATTCATACTGATTTTGAAAAAGGATTTATCAGAGCTGAAATTGTTGCATATAACGATTTAATGGCATGTGGCAGTATGGCTGCAGCCAAGGAAAAGGGCTTGGTAAGGCTTGAAGGCAAGGAATACGTAATGCAGGACGGCGATATTGTTCTTTTCAGATTCAACGTTTAAAATGCTGATATGAGTAGGTTTTGTTTGCTTTTAAGTAAAAAATGAGGTGCTTAATAAAATCAGCACCTCAGAGTGTCGAAAAACTATGATTTTTGATGCGAAGGGGTGTGGGGGCGACCGCAAAGCCCCCACAAATACGTGTTTCAATTTATAATACAATTGTAGAAAAATGCTTTTTCTACAATTGTGAGGTGCTGAATAAAATCAGCACCTCTTAATTTTTATTTGCTGCCAAACACAATTGAAGTAACAATGTTTTTGTATATGTGGAAATAAATCCCTGATGAATCATTCCCGGCAATGATAAGTTCTTGAGTTGAAGTGGCGTTATTTATTTCTTGCTTATACGCATTCAACACCTGTTCTGATGAGCTTCCGATTTTAATATCCCTGTTTGTTGAACCTTTGAAATCAGCGGTTGCCCTGATAGAATATACCTGCAATTCCTTTTGATTTTCAATAAAATTGAATTCCAGCCCCACTGATTTATAAGCCCAAATAATATGATTTGATTCAGTGGTGTGCGTATCAGGCTCGCCGTATTTTGAAAGAATTTTTGTCGCTACTGTGCCTATTGTTATCTCGTCAACAGCTTCCGTCTTCAATAAATATTCGCCTATTTTTTTGTAATCACTATAAATGCTTGCAGTTTTATTTTCGGTATCCTGTTGTATAGCGACTTTACTGTCGACAAGGCTCATATCCTGTTCATTCAATTCCTCATCACAACCATATAAGCACATGCTAAATATTATTAAAACTAATACTAAAACCATACGATTTTTTAACAAGATATATACTCCCCCTTAAAGTCAAATATTATCCCAGAATTCTCTTTGCTATATCGACAGACTCTTTTGCATCCTTTGCATAAAAGTCTGCTCCAATTTTTAAGGAATATTCGGGAGTCAATACAGCACCCCCCACCATTATTCTGCAATCCAGATTATTTTCTTTTATTAAAGCGATAGTATTCTCCATGCTCTTTAATGTTGTCGTCATAAGGGCACTTAAACCGACAAGCTTGCAGTCGTGCAGCTTTATTGCATCAACAACCGCCTGATATTCAACATCTCGTCCAAGGTCTATAACAGTATACCCGTAGTTTTCAAGCAATACCTTTACAATGTTCTTGCCTATATCGTGAATGTCACCTTTTACTGTTGCAATAACAATTTTCCCTTTGGATACGGGCGCTTTGTTTTCCATCACAAGCTTTGATTTAATTACGTCAAAGGCTGCCTGTGCAACAGTGGCAGACTGAATGAGCTGAGGAAGAAAAATTATTCCCTTTTCAAAGTCATTCCCCACCTTGTCAAGTGCCGGAATAAGCATACTGTTTACAATTTCCATAGAATCAGTTGTTTCGAGCAAAGAAGCTATAATCTGCCTTCCCTCATTTTTCAAGCCCTTTTCTATGGCATAAAATATATCAATATCTGTTTTTTCTGGTTTTTGGGGCTGGGCAGGTGCACTATTATTATATGCGTTAATGTATTCTGATGAATTTTTGTCGATATTTGTCAATAGCTTGAATGCCCTTACAGCACCTGTCATTGCTTCAACATTAGGATTAATAATTGCAAGGTCAAGCCCGTATGTCATAGCCATTGTCAGAAAATTATGATTTATAAGCTCTCTGTTCGGCAATCCGAATGAAATGTTTGACACACCGAGAACAGTTTTTACCCCAAGCTGTTCCTTGACCATTTTAAGCGCTTTTAAGGTTTCCATCACGCCTTCCTGTTCGGCTGAGGCGGTTAAGGTAAGGCAATCTATATAAATATCCTGTTTAGGAATGCCTAATCTTGTCGCACGTTCTGTGATATTTTTTGCTATTTCAAAACGCTCCTCCGCTTTTTTGGGGATACCGTTTTTATCAAGCGTAAGCCCCACAACAGCCGCACCATATTTTTTAACAAGTGGCAAAACTGTTGACAATGATTCCTCCTCACCATTTACGGAATTAACAATAGGCTTGCCGTTATAAACACGCAAAGCAGCCTCGATAACCTCAGGAATTGTGGAGTCAATCTGCAATGGGGCATCAACTATCCCTTGCAATGCTTTGATACAAGAAACCATCATAGCTTTTTCGTCAATATCCGGAAGTCCGACATTAACATCAAGCAAATCAGCGCCTGCGTTGATTTGTTCAATTGCCTGATTTAAAATATAGCCAATGTTATTGTCTTTAAGTGCCTGCTTAAAAAGCTTTTTGCCAGTGGGATTAATTCGTTCGCCTATTATTCTTGGCTGATTTACAACAACAGTTTTTGTTGCACTGCAAACCGCTGATTCAACAACAGAATTATTGAAATTTGGGGATTTCCCTTTCACTTTGTTTACCAGCTCTTTTATATACTCAGGTGTTGTTCCGCAGCAGCCACCCATTATACAAACACCATACTCCACAAAGCTGGAAAGTTCTTGTGCAAATTCCTCAGGTAAGACATCATATTTGTTTGTTACAGGGTCAGGCAGTCCTGCATTTGGCTTTACTACAAGCGGTAGATTTGTCCACTTCGAAAGCTCTTTGACAATTGGCTTTATCTGCTTTGGGCCAAGAGAGCAGTTTATACCGATAGCGTCAACGCCAAGCCCTGTCAATGTCATAGCCATTGCCGGAATGCTTACACCTGTAAAAGTACGCATGTTTTCCTCAAATGTCATGGTGCAGATAACAGGTAGCTTTGAATTCTCCTTTGCTGCAAGGACAGCCGCTTTTAGCTCGTATAAATCAGTCATGGTTTCAAAAACAATTAGGTCAGCATCTTGCCCGGCTACAATCTGCTCCTTGAAAATATCATAGGCGTCCTCAAATGCCAATGTGCCAGTTGGCTCTAATAACTGGCCGATAGGACCTATATCAAGTGCAACAAGAGTATTTGTGCCTTGGCACGCATTTTTAGCATTTGCAACTGACTGCCTGATAACCTCATCAACAGAATATTTGCAATCTGACAGCTTGTATCTGTTTGCGCCAAAGGTGTTTGTATAAACGGCCATTGCTCCTGCTTCTATATAGCTTTTATGAATGCTTATGATTTCTTCAGGCTTTTCGATTGAAAGAACCTCAGGTATTTCACCAAGTTCAAGGCCTTTTGCCTGCAAAACAGTTCCCATTGCACCGTCTAAAATAAATAATTCGTTTTTTATTATATCTTTAATCTGCACAGCGTACTCCTCTTTTTCTATATAAGCATGATTCAAATAATTTGCAATTCAAACAGCTTTGTTTCTTTTTTTCTATCTGATTTTCTGATAAGCCTATTACAGCAGTTACCGATTTCCTCGGAAGAAGAAGACTGTTTGCCGTTGACGACAAGCCTATTCTCTTTGGTGCATCCAATACATTTAAAAAATCTCTCTGAATTTCTATCGGGAAATCACCATAGCCCGGGCTGTATCTGAATGTATTGTGATATTCTTTAAAATTCAATAAAATTTCCTTTTCGGCATTATCACAAACGGCTTCAATTGCAACACTCGCAAGGCTGTCCATAATAACTGCCATTGTCATATCCTTAACCTGAGCTGTGCTGATAGCCTTGTCCACATCAACAGATAGCGTTGCACACATAAGTATTGCCTTGCTGCAATTTTTAAGATGATTATATATATCCTGCCCTGTTAAAGTAAGTGTACAATTATTAAGTATTACTATATTCTCAGTGTGCTCAATATCAAAAGCCTTAAACAGATACCTTGGCCTGATAACAGATAACAGCTGATTTTCTGCCTTCTTCATTAAAAGCATCGTATTATCATCTGGGTGTTCACCCGAATATCCTAAATATCTTAAAGCCTCGTTATAATCAAGTGATGTTAATTCTTTCACAAAAACCTCTTTTTTTTAAGCTCTTATAATACTGTTTACACTCTCGCTTATCTTCCTTGCTATGTACGGATTATTCATTGTATACAGATGAATACCGTCAACTCCATTTGAAACAAGGTCAACAATCTGGTCAACTGCATATGCAATTCCGGCATCACGCAAAGCCTCAGCATTATTTTCATACTTCTGGATGATTTTTGAGAATTTTGAGGGGAAACTGGCACCACATAAGGATACCATGCGTTCAATCTGCCTTTTATTGACAACTGGCATTATTCCTGCCTCAATGGGAACATTTATCCCTGCAATTCTTGCTTTTTCAGCAAAGGAATAAAACGCATTGTTATCAAAAAATAGTTGCGAAATAAGATGCTCTGCACCTGCATCAATCTTTTTCTTTAAATTGAGAATATCTTCAACCATACTCTTTGCTTCTATATGAACCTCAGGATAACAAGCGCCTGAAACATCAAAGCCACCTATTCCCCTTATATATGAAACAAGCTCGCTCGCATATTTAAAATCCTGCTTTGGTGGCATTTCAGGGTTTATATCCCCTCGTAAAGCAAGAATATTTTCAATATTATTCTGTTTAAAATTGGCAAGGATACTATCTATATCAGCCTTTGATGAGCTGACGCAGGTAAGGTGCGCCAAAGGCTCTATCCCGAATTTATTTTTAATAAGTGATGCTATATCACAGGTAGAGGAATCAGCTGTATTGCCACCTGCACCATATGTAACACTTATAAAGTCAGGGTGTAAATCCTTTAACTCATCAAGCGTATTATAAATTGTATCAATTGGGCTTGTCTTTTTTGGTGGAAAAACCTCAAAAGAAAAAACTGTTCTATCCTTAAAAAGCTGTGAAATCTTCATTTTTATTACTCCTGCTCTATTTTTCGTTTTTCTGCTTGCGCTTTTGAATATACACATCCGCAATAATCCTGCCGATACAGATTGTATATTCCCGATAACTCAATCGACCTTTTGTAGCCGTTCTTTTTTTTAAAATCTGCATAAAGATATTTTACCGCATATTTATCTTCAAGCATCCTGCCGATTGTATTCAATTTGTCTGCATTTTTATAAGGGCTGATAGATAATGTTGTTGTAAAATAATCAAAGCCATTTTTCTTTGCCATAACAGCAGCCTCATTCAGCCTTAGTTTATAGCAATTAAAGCAGCGTTCTCCGCCTTCAACTTCTGCCTCGTGTCCTCTTGCCATTTCAAAGAATACATCAGGTTTATAATCGCCCTCAACAAAAGCTATTTTATTCTTTGTGTTGAGCTTTTGGATAAGCCCCTTTTGCTCTGCCATTCTCTTATTATATTCCTCATAAGGGTAAATATTTGGATTGAAATAATACACGGTAATAAGAAAATAATCTGAAAGATATTCAAGAACATAGCTTGAGCATGGTGCACAACAGCTATGCAGCAAAAGTGACGGAGGGGTATTGCTGCCTTCAATTTCATTTAATAATATATCCAGCTGCTTCTGATAATTTATCACCATAATAATTCCTTCACAAATTCATATATAGTATATTATAACATTTTGCGTTAATTTTGCAAGATAATTTTGAAAGGTTGCAAAATTAATAATATAATATTAATATATTGAAAACCGGGTGCCCCAAAAAAGCTTGTTTTCTGTAAAAATAATGAATTGTAACAGCCTAAATTTATTTGACAATATCAACCACCTTTGATATAATGAAATAAATATAAATTCAGAGGTAACTATTTTGTTTGGATATATCCGTATTTTTAAACCACATCTTCGAATCTGTGAATATGATACATACAAATCAATTTATTGCGGGCTTTGCAAAACTCTTGGCAAAAGCTACGGTATTATTTCAAGATTTACATTAAGCTATGATTTCACTTTTCTGGCAATGCTTGAAACAGCTTTAAAAAATAACGAAATTTCTGTAAAAAATGAGCCATGTATAGCTCATCCCTTTAAGAAAACCTTGTGTGCATATTGCGACGGTGGGTTTGAATTTACGGCATCTGCTGCTGTTCTTACTTTATATCACAAGCTTTGCGATGATAAAATTGACAAGGGTATAAAAAAGAAAATCAGGGCCAGATTTCTTTTACCTTTTATAAAAAAAGAATACAAAAAAGCTGCACACCAATATCCTGAGCTTGCCAGCACTATTGAATATGAAATGGAAAATCAGTTTATCATAGAAAAGGAA
>QKDG01000181.1 GCA_003246805.1 Clostridia bacterium
TAGTATATTGAAATCATCAATACCCAAAAGAATTTTATAAACACCTATTTCATGATAGCATAAAATCTGTTGTTTTTTTATTATTGCAACCTGCAAAGCAGATGTTGCCTCTTTATAGCTTGTTACCACACCTGTGTAGCCTTCCCCCACATTTGATACTCCTGTATTTACAACAGTATTCTCCAACTGGTTGCTGATACTTTTAATCAGCTGTTCAGAAAGAGCTTGTGCTTCCTGCACGCTGCATTTCTGCATAATTATTATTAGATTGTTTTCCTGAACAAATACACACAAGGGTAGCTGCCTTTTCCCTATAACACGCCTGATTATCAGCTTGATTTCATTCCAGCTCTGTGCTGTTTCAATTTTCCCGTCACGCTCCATCTGGCATGCAATAATTGTGTAGCTACTGTCGTTCTTAAAACCCCTTCGCTCCAATGTGTGCGCATATGACTGCTTGTCAAATGGTGTGAATATAAGGTTCTTGAATGCTGAAACAACACTCATTTCATTTTCTTCACTTGCTACAATGCGATGGCAAAAATCATAGGTGATATCTATAAGATGAATTTCCCACGGAACAGTAAAAATAGGGAATCCGTTTTCTTCACAATATACAATTGCTTTTGAAGGCACGGAATTAATATAAGGCCCGATATTTACTATAACACCGGCAGCATTATGCTCACGCAGTTTTCTAACAAAATCGACAATCCAGGATGAACCATACTGCCCTATTCCTGTTGTAAAAACAAGCTCGTTGCCGTGCAAAAAGCCCGGCACCTCTCTGTCCTCAACCATATGCACCCAGCGCACATAATTATCCATTCCGTCTTTTCCTGCCAGCAACTTCATCCCGTAGGTTTTTTCTGTATTGACGCAAAGCTGTGACAGCGTAATAGCCATAGCTAAACCACCTCATTCTAATATGGTTTCTTTATCCTTTTGCTTGTGCTGATTGCCTTGTTAGGGCATACAAGTAAACACAGGTGGCAACCGACACATTTATTACCCTTTAATTCAGGCTTTCGTGTTTTTGAATCAAATTCTATTGCCTGATGCCCTGCATCACGGCAAGAAAGATAGCATCTTCCGCAGCCTGTACATTCATCCATGTTGAACTTTGGATACACAACAGTATCTCGGTTTAAGCTTTCTGCATCGACAAAGCTGTCAAGTGCCTTGCCAACAAGCTCATTAATGCTGCTGTATCCATTCTCACAAAGAAAGCTTGAAAGTCCCTCAATCAAATCATCTATTATTCTGTATCCGTATTCCATGACTGCTGTTGTTATCTGAATATTTGTGCAGCCTAATGCAATAAACTCAGCCGCATCCTTCCAGGTTTCAATTCCGCCCATTCCACTTATCGGAATTCCTTTTAGCTTTTCGTACTTAGCCATATCGTGAATAAAACGCAGCGCAATTGGTTTGACAGCTCTTCCTGAATATCCCGAAACAGATGACCTTCCCTCAATTGCTGGGGAAGCGCTCATGTCTGAAAGCTCAATTTCTGTGATACTTTTGATTGTGTTGATAGCAGCTATGCCATCTGCCCCACCCTCAACAGCAGCAATTGCAGGGATTTCCATGTTGCCTATGTTAGGTGTCATTTTTGCAAGAACAGGCAGATTAGTTCCTTTTTTAACACATTCAGTATAATGCTTAACAAGCTCAGGGTTTTGCCCCACGTCAGAGCCTAAGCCGTGCCCCGTCATATGTGGGCAGGAAAAATTACACTCGACAATGTCAACACCAATTTCTGTAACCATACGCGCAAGAGTCGTCCATTCCTCATCTGTCTGCCCCATAATTGACGCAACGATAATTTTATCCGGATAAGCTTTCTTTAATCTTTTAAGAACATCAAGATTTTCTTCAAGTGAATGCTCGGCAATTTGCTCTAAATTTCTAAATCCCATAAAAGAGGTTGAGCTTTTTGATATCGCCCCAAAACGGGGAGAAACCTCTTTTGGAGTAAGCATTCCAATTGTTTTGAAAACTATGCCGGACCAGCCCATTTCAAGAGCGTTTGCACACATTTCATAGTTACTTGCTACGACTGATGATGACAGAAAAAATGGATTCTCACATTTTATTCCGCAAAAATCGATTGATAAGTCAATCTTATTTTCTTGTTCAGTTTTGTTAATAAATTTTGTTGCCATATCGCGAATTCTTATAGGAAAATCATTATGAATACACGCTTTTTGACAAGGCGCATCACATTCACTGCAAATTTCAGGTGATATGTGGCTTTGTGCAGTATAATGATTGTCAAAGTATATTCCACGCACAAATCTTGAAGGGTCATAGCCTTTTGTGCAAGCTTTTGTGCATGGGGCATCGTGACAAAGCAAGCATCTTGAAGATTCCTGCTTTAAAAACAGGTTTTTATTCAGCATAGTTATTGCCCCTTTTTTATATTATTTTTTTAATTCTCTCTTTACAAATTTTCCCCAGCCGGCTTCGCCCAAAAATTCGCCGTTATCATATACGAGTCTTCCTCTTGAATAGGTTTTAACCGGATATCCGTGAAGAGACACACCCTCCCATATTGTGTGGTCATAGTCTGAGTGCATTTTTTCACAGGTAATTGTATAGTCCTTCTGTGGGTCATAGATAACAATGTCTGCATCCTTTCCCACTGAAATACTGCCCTTTTGAGTACAGCCAAATATCTTTGCCGGGTTATACGAGCACAATTCTACTACTTTATTAAAGGATAGCTTGCCCTCATTAGCGGCAGAAAGCATATAAGGATACATATTTTCAACTCCGGCACAGCCGTTTGGTATTTTTGAGAAATCATCCTTGCCCCAATCCTTTTCATAGCTCTGGAACGGGCAGTGGTCGGTTGCAACTGTATCGATATCGCCACGCTTAATAGCATCCCATAAAGCCTGGCGGCTTTCTTCACCTTTTATTGGAGGTGAGCAAACAAAATTTCTTCCGTCTTCACGCTTATATACATCACTATTGAAATGTAAGTATTGCGGACAGGTTTCTGCATAAATCTCATAGCCCTCATCGCGAGCTTTTGTTACTTCTAATACGCCCTGCTTGTTTGCAAGATGAACAATATAGAGCGGGGAGTTTAATGCTTTTGCCCATTGTATTGCACGGGAATCTGCTTCGGCCTCTACAAATTCTGGCCTTGACATATAGTGATACCAGGCAGATGTTTTACCCTCAGCCAAATATCTTTGCGTCAGCATGGTTACCATGTCGTTATTTTCTGCATGAACGCTTATAAGAGCGCCACACGCCTTTGCTTTTTCAAGAACTTTAAAGAACACATCGTCTGACACACCAAAGTCATAAACCATAAAAACTTTGAATGAACAAACTCCGGCATCAACTGCATCCTCAATTGTATCAAGCAGCATACCGTGAACGTCCTTGACACCAATATGAAAAGCATAATCAACAGCAGCTTCGGGTGCTGCAAGCTCATCACGCCTTTTAATTGCATCGAGCATCGGTTCATTGAAGTTCTGCAAAATAAAGTCAAAAACTGTTGTTGTTCCGCCACAGGCTGCCGCCCTTGTTCCTGAAAAATATCCGTCAGCCGAAATTGTTCCGCCAAAAGGCATAGCCAGATGAGTGTGAACATCAATTGCACCAGGAAGAACATACTTCCCGCTTGCGTCAACAATTTCTGAAAAATCCTTTGCTGATAAGTCCTTGCCAATAGCTACTATCTTCCCTTTATCTACTGCAACATCGCCAATATAGCTTTCATTTGCAGTAATAATTATTCCGTTTTTAATGAGCAAATCCATTAAATCTCCCCCATACTATCAGATTTATAAAGAATTTAAGTTTTAATTTTTTCGTCCACAGCCTACCCTGCGGACGAAAAAATCGTTATTTTGTTGCTGATTAGTCTAATTTATAAACAAGAACCAATCCTGATCTCTGGAATACCTGAGCTACCTCAACCAAATCCATTCCGCCTGCATTAGCAGAAATTAGGTTTGATACCCAAGTTACACCAAAATCAACAGTGCCGTTGTTTACAGCTGTTGTTTCACCGATATCGCCACCGCCTGGGATAATCTTAACTTCTTCAAAGCCAACTTCTTCATAATAGCCTTTGTCAAGTGCAACATAATATCCCATGAACTGTGCCTGTGGCAACCATTTTAGCTGAACTGAAACGCTTGTTTTTTCAGGTGTACCAAAATCGCCGCTGCTTGCAGCTGTGAAATATGATGAATCCATGATATCGTCAATTGCCATGCTGCTTAATTTATCTGCTGCTGTTGCATCATCAAGCTTAATATATTGCTGTGCAAGCTCAAGAGTTTGCTTGATAGCTGCTTCATCAATATTTCCATAATCGCTTACTGTATTTCCATCCATATCTGTTTCAACAAGCTTTTTAACCTCAGCTGCCATATAGGACTGGTGCTCTGATGATACAGATGAACCGTAATTGTAAACTATCTGAGCTGCTTCTTCTGGGTTTTCACAAGCATATTTCCATCCCTTCATTGATGCGGCGATGAATGCTTTAACTGTGTTAGGATTAGCCTCTGCAAATGCTTTTGTTGTGAAAAGATTATCTTCAAGCATTGCTACGCCTTCGTCATTCATATCGATATACGCTACGCTGTCGCCATAATCATAAGCACCATCATATGAATTTTTAACAAGACCAAGCTCGTTATATGTCATTGCTGATGCAAGCATAATTGAATCATCATCAAAGCCATCCATATCAAAAGCCTGGCTTAAATATGTTGTTGGCTGGTCATATTTTGTTAAAAGAGCCTGAACTTCGTATTCATTTCCAAGTCCCCAGTTTCCAACCATACCAGCTTCTGCTGCTTTAACTACAATTTCTTCTGCTGTTGCTTCTGCATCAAAGTTTGAGCTTTCTTCCTTTTCGCCACAAGCTGTAAGCATTGCAAACATCATTGTGATTCCCATTAGAATTGCCAATAATTTTTTTGTTTTTTTCATAATTACATCCCTCTCTGTTTTTTAGTTATATATTAGCTTTAACCCTGTAATCAGCGGTTTTTTAGCATAATATTTTCTGCTATCAATAAAATTACATACATTAGAATTCCTATAAAACAAGCTATCATTATGTATGCCCATGCTGTTGAATATTGTGCAAGAACAATATTTTCCCTGATTTGTCTTCCTACACCTATAATGTATTCTGCAAAATATTCGCTTACAAGTGCAGCTATTACACTTGCGGGAACGCTGACTCTTAAAGCTGTAAATACGTAAGGCAAGCTGTTTGGTAATCTCAGCTTTAAGAAAATTGACTTGTTATCAGAAGCATAGGATTTCATCAAATCAAGCGAAAAAGGCTTTAATTCGGTTAATCCGCGATAAGCATTTATACTCATTGCAGCGGTACAGATTATCATTACAACAATTATTTTAGCCACCATACTTCTTATTTCGGCATCCTTGCTGACGTCCTTTGTCCAGTTTGTTATTACCGGTGCAAGTGCAACAATTGGTATTGCGTTGAATGCTGATACTATTGTGAGCCCACCTGCCCCCCATTTTGGAAAAATCGTTGCTATAAGTGCTATCAGATATCCCAATAATGAGCCGAGTATAAGCCCGAATACAGATACCATAACTGTTGCCTGAATATTTAGAACTATTTTTGCTTGATTATCCATAATGATATTGATAATCCTGCTTGGAAGTGGCAGAGTAAACACATCTGTATTGAATATTTTGTGCAAAATCTCTGTCTGCCACAGTATTAAAATAACAACACCCAGCATAAGCGGTAAAAGTATATTTGCAATTTTGCCGATAAGCCTGCTGTTTTTAATTAAACTCGATTTAACAGAAGTATTTTTGTTTATCATTGTTCACTCACCTGCTTTCGCCTTTTTTTTATGATAATGAGGGGAAACAATTTTTTCTATTATTCCCATCAGATAAAAGCTGAGTATTCCCACAACTGCACTAAAAATAACAATTTGCCAGAACACATATATTGACATAGCATGCTTTAAGGATTGTGAAAGCATACATCCAAGCCCACCGTCACCCTGAAGTGTATCAACAAGTATCGAAGCTGTGATTGCCATAGGTGCCGATATCTTTAAACCTGTGAAGAAATAAGGAATACATGACGGAATAAGCGTTTTTATATAAATATCAAACCTGCTTGCTGAATAGGAATACATAAGCTCCCTTTTTTCTCTTTCAACAGCTTTAAAGCCTGCCAAAGTGTTTGTTGCCACCGGATAAAACGTCAATATCGCTGCGATTACAATTCGGCTTGTGCTTATATCGTGTGTTATCGCAAGAACAATAGGTGCCATTCCAAGAATAGGAATCATCTGCAATGCCATGAGGTATGGGAAAATCATTTTTTCAACAATACCTGAAAGCTCCATTATAAGTGCAAGTATAAAGCCACAAGCCATACCGATTATAAAACCTGTCCCCGCTCTTAATAGAGTATCCTTTGCATTAACAAGAACTATCTGCAATGCAGTCTGATTATTGCTCACCATTTTATCGCTGAAAATTGATTCAATAATCTGGCTTATATGAGGCAGAACGTTTTCAGGTGTTCTTTTTATCTGCTCGATGTATAAAGCTGCGATTTCCCATATCAGCATTATGCCAATAATCCATGCAAGTGTTACTATGCTTTTTGATGAAAATATTTTCTTGACAACCTTCACATCCTAAACCCCCTCAAAGCTGTTTCTTACCGTAGTAACAAGCTGATTAAATTCAACCGAGCTTCTCATTTCCTTAGAGCGTGGACGTGGCAGATTGATATCCACAACAGCTGATAATCTGCCCGGATGCGGTGACAACACACATACTCTGTCAGAAAGATAAACGGCTTCTGAAATATTGTGAGTAACAAAAACTACCGTTTTATTTGTCTTGCTCCATATTTTTAACAAATCATCATGCAGCTTTTCACGGGTAAATTCATCAAGGGCTGAAAAAGGCTCGTCCATCAGCAATATTTCAGGCCTTATTGCCAGCGCTCTTGCTATACCAACACGTTGCTGCATTCCTCCGCTTAGCTCCTTTGGATAATGGTCACCAAATTTTGATAAGCCAACCAAATCCAGCATGCTTTCAACGCGTTCATCGTATTCTGATTTTTTTACCTTCATAATCTCCAAAGGCAGCTGAATGTTTTTCCTGACAGTTCTCCAATCATAAAGAACAGGGCTTTGAAATACAATGCCGTATCTTCGTTTTAGCCTTGCTTCCTTTGGCGATTCTCCCCCTACGGTTATTTCCCCTGAGGTTGGCTTTAATAAATCAGCAATTATTCTGAGTAATGTAGTTTTTCCACAACCAGAAGGGCCCAGCAAGGATATAAACTCACCCTTTTGAATATCAAGTGTTACATTTGTCAAGGCTGTTACATCTTTCCCGTTTGAATTATATACCATTCCAATCTGATTTAGCATTATTTCTGTATTATTGTCTTTATTATGCATATTCGCTACCCCCTGTTTAATAATCTAACTTTTAATTCAGTGATAAAAGAACGCAAGGGCAATGAAGACTAAAAAGCTTCATTGCCCTTGTTGATATTAAATATTTATTTGAAATATTCTTATGCTTTAAGTATAACAGATTTGATAATCAAGTCAATTTGTAATTTGAAATTTAGTTTAAATAACTAAATCATGTATATAAATTTATTGTTTTGTAGGATAGTTTTATTGAATCAGTTTATGACTTTAATGCAAATCTGTATCTTATCTTAAACAGTAATGTGCTCTGGCACATTTTTTATATATCTTTTCCCCGCTTATTAATGCTGTTTTCTACTTTTTATCAATATCAAGTATTGTCTGCAAAAGAACATTGGTGCCCTTTATACACTGCTCAACAGGTGTGAATTCAATCTCACAATGGCTATGCCCACCAACACTTGGAACAAAAATCATTGTTGTCGGCACGATATCAGCTATAAACTGTGCATCGTGGCCAGGGCCGCTATACATTCTCTTTGCTGTGTAACCATATTCAACAGCATTTTTTTCTACAAAATCAACAAGCTCAGGGCTGAATGATACAGTATCTCTTGTCCATGCGATTGAATAGCTGGCATCACATTTTTCAACAGTTTTAGGAATAGCTTTAATAATCTCAACAACCTGCTTGATAACCTCAGGGTCCTGATGCCTTGCATCAAGAGTAAATCTGACTTCATCAGGGATTATTGTATGAATATTCGGATGTGCTGAAATTTTGCCTGTTGTATAAACAAGCTTTTTGTCAAGCTTATCAAGCTCATCATGCAGATACTGAATAGTTTTTACTGCGGCGTAAAGTGCGTCTTTTCTGTATTTCATAGGGGTTGTTCCTGCGTGCCCTGCCTGCCCAATGAAAGTGAATTCGTAGTTAATCATGCCACAAACA